>QMIW01000003.1 GCA_024434165.1 Chloroflexota bacterium
TAGAGGCTTGAGCCGGATGAGATCGAAAGACTCACGTCCGGTTCTTAGGGGGCTGGGAGACAGTAATGTCTCCTGGCTACCCGGCGCCTCCCGCCTCGGCGACGACGGGTGGCTCGAAGCCGCGTTCGAAGACAGTATCAGCGGCTGGAGCGAATAGATCAAAATCCCATTGGAGGGCGACCCAAGTCGCCCTCCAATCTTTAGGAGACACACCATGACCACACTCTTTCAAGAAACCATTGAACATCTGTTGAAATCCCACCATCTGCTTGACGCCTTTCGGACCCAGGAAGAACTTCACGTCCGCTTCGACATGCCCCCATACCAACCCCTCGTGATCGAGCGGCATGGCAAACTGATCAGCGTCGCGCACTACTTCGAGCAGAACGGCGACCTGGTTCCTGACCCCGATGTGGAATTGCATTACCCCTCCTGGGCGCCGACCGCCATCACGCAGGCATATTTGGGGTATCGCACGAAGTTCATCGAGCGCGACGGCCAGACATTTGTGGACACGCATTTCCACAAGGAAGTCTCATCCTTCCTAACTATGTGGGCGAGGAATATCAAGGCGCAGGGCTGGGCGGAGAAAGGACAGGCGCGCCATGACGAACGCGGCTGAACCCAACATCCGCTTTTGCTACCTGTACCGCGATGCCAGCAACTATAAACAACACGGCGAGGCGGTCTTCACCAATCACAGCCGCCTGTCTGTCGGGGAAATCGAGATGCAAATCCGCGCCTTTCTGAAGGACGGCGAATACTTCATCGCCCGGCAGGTGAAGGTCGAGGAACGATTCTTCGACGCCTTGTATGAGGACGACCATCCCTGGCACGAGTTCAGCTGGGTGGAAGCCACGACAGAGCCCGCCTTCGATCCTGAATACTGGAATGAGCACAAATGCAAACGCGATATTACGGAGTTCATCGCAGAATTGGGGAAGGCGCACCACGCAGGCTGGGATGAGAAGCAGGTGCGCGGGGATGTCGCCCGGCTGCTGGCACGGCAGAAGGATGAATTGAAGCGCGCCTTCGAGGCAGGGGAGGATGTACTGGAATGAACGCCTCATGGCCGAACTGCTGTGACCGTCTTGACATCTGCGGATTATCCGCTATACTGATATGCGGATTGACGGATCGGAGGAACCCATGAACAACACTTTTCAAGTACAAGTCGTCCGGCGCGGGATCATCACCCTCCCCAAGGAAGTGAGGGAACACAACAACATCGAGGAGGGCGACATGCTGACCCTCATTGACCTGGGCGATGGCGTGGTCGTCTTGAGCCCGCGGCGCTCGCGCGTGGATGAAGTTGCGAACAAACTTGCCAGGGAATGGCAGGATTCAGGAGAGTCTCTTGAATCCATGCTGACCACACTGCGCGAGGTCCGGGCGGAATATGACACCAAAAAATCCTAAAGTCTTTCTTGACACAAGTGTGGTGTTTGCCGCTGTGCTCTCCCCGGGCGGCGGCGCGCGCAAATTATTTCTTCTGGCAGAGGCAGGCGTGCTCAATCTGGTGGTTGGTCCGACGGTTCTTGCGGAATGCGATGAAGTTGTCAGGCGGAAAGCGCCCCATTCCCTTCCGCGCTTGGCGCAGCTACTCGCGGCGGCGCAGGTGGAGACATCCGCTTCGCCGACCAGAAACCAGATCAAAATTGCGGAAGCGCTTGTCCGCTACGCGCCCGACGCGCGCGTACTGGCCGAGGCGATCCATGCCAAGCCGGACTGGTTTGTGACGCACGACAAGGAGCACTTCCTGAAAAGCCGCGGCAAATTCAACCTGCCATTTGAAATTGGGACGCCTGGCGATCTCATCCAGAAATTCAAGGACGACCCCACGATACTCTAACTTCTGACAGTACTTCAAACCCCAACATACTGCGGGACCGGTGACGACCGGTCCCGCAGTTTTCATTTCCCAGGAGCGATATGGACAAACCCAAACCCGATCTCGTGATCCTGCCGTTCACGGCTGTGATCCGCGGAACGTCCATCCATCTCACTTTCGATCAAGCCATCAAGATGTTGAGAAATGGAACGCAGGTGCAGATCGAACGCAGTTACCCCGGCGCGCCAAACTCCATTGGTTGGACGATCTTCCGCCGCATGCCCACCAAATATCTGTATGAAAACGAGCCGCTCTTCCGCTTCGAGCGCGGCGCGAGGGCGTACATCCGCAAAGCCTATGCCATTCGCTACTCGCTCGCGGGCGACGATGATGGCATGACCTATTCCCATTTTCACCTCTAAAGGAGAGACCATGTACGACTACATTCTGGAAGAAATGGCGGACGCCATCGCGAAGGAGTTGCATGTTGACAGCAACGAAACGCTCAGCGTCCTCAGCCGCTACTGGCAGGACAAGATCGCACACGTGTGGCAGGTGGATGACATGCTGGAGGCGGCGCGCCGCGCAGGGAAACCGATCACGCGCACGGACGCGGCAGGACTCCTGTACAACGTCTTTGATCATCACGACTCCAGCCTAGGGATCAGCTGGACCAGCCTGGATGTTGCCCTCGAGGACTATCACTTCGATCTGAAGACCTGGCCCGAGGAAAAATACATCGAAGTACACGGCATCTTCAAGGTCTGGCGAAAAGGAAATCCCATCGCTCACCAATTCGGCACATATCCAAACAAGCTAGATGGAAACTTGCCCGATGCGCTGGGGCTGGCGAAGACCATGGCAAAGGAAATCCCGGGCGAGTCCGTTTTTATCGGGCTCGCGAATTATCCAGACGAAGATGCTGTGCCCTGGCTGACTATCAGCCTGCCCGATGGGAATACCGAACCGATCATCGAAGAGAGCGAGGAACCATGCACGCTGTACAGCCAAGACAACGCATCCGCATCCTGACCCTTCAAATTGCAGTTGCGGACGACGCCGATCCCAACTCGGTCGCCGACGAAATCTCCGAACTGCTGTCTGAAAACGGCATCTGTTCGGATGCCAGCCACATCCTGGACTGGCGTTATCTCACGGAATACCAGCCGGTCGTCACTGCAAGCGGCGATCCCGAAGAAGGCGAGGTCTTCGATCTCCTGGACTTCAACCTGACCATCCACGTAAAGGAGTGAAGGATGTACGAATGGACCCAACCCTACGAAGACGACTACATCAAGGAACGGATCGAGGAATTGAGACAGGCGCAGAAGAACGCCGCGCGAAACGGAAAAATCCTGGTCGCCCCCTACGAGCAATTCTGGCTTCCGGTCCTGAACGACATGCCGGACGTTGAATACCTCGGCAGGCAAACGCACCGCGCGCCGTATGGGACCTTCGAGCCTGCGGCCGATATGCCTTTTCACGGCGCGTTGTGGTTCGCCCCCACACCCGGCGCTGAACTTCCTACTGCGTTGAAAAACATCAAAGAATGGATGCCCGCTGGCGCGGTGGTGGACATAAACGCCCGCACGGTGAAGATTCAGGTTGAGGAAATCGAGATCACCTTCACCGGCATCGACGTCAGCCTGAACGCGCACGAACTGCTGAGGGAGATCAACCGCGAACTGGTGGGCGCGGACGCGGGCGTGTATGTGTGGAGGATCGAGCCGCTGGATGAAGCATCCCCTGTGCGCCATCTGTATTCCGATGGACGCATCCCTGCCCTAAGCAACGCGCACACGCGCGCTGACGTGACTGGTTTCGCCCTCCTGGCGGATCGTCCCTACCAGCGCACGCTCGTTTACGTTGGGATTGCGGCACACAAGACCAGCGTGGAGAGTCTATGGGCATCGTTGATCCGCGGGCGCGGCGGGTGTTCCCTGCGCGGCGCGTCTGTTCTGGCGGATGGCGAAGTGAAGATGGTGACCCAGCCTCTGGCGGAATTCAACGTCCTCCACGCGGGAATCATCTGCCGCAAGGCTTTGCCTGGAAAGTGGGAAGCAAAGGACGACGCGGTCTACGCGCTGGTCTTTGAGCAAGGCAACGACGTTGAGTCAGAGTTGCAATTGCTGGCGCTGAAACGATTGCAGGAAGCGCTGGCGTTTCCCATCCCGGACACGTGGGCGAAGACTCTCTGGGAACATGCGCTGGAGGCGGAATACATCCAGCGGCTGGAAACCGGCGGCGACTGTCGCGGCGGAGCACGAATTGATTTGACCAAGCCCTGGCAGGAACTGGTGCAGAACCTGCTCGAGCAGGAAGCTCTGAAAGTATAGGAGGATGTCATGTTTCAAATTGTGGAACCGAGGGAGCTCTTCGACCCGCGTTTTTGGCAGGTCTCCGAGGACAACCCCGCCTACTGGCTCGCCCAATTGCGCAAAGCCGACTGGCATCGCCTCTTGAATTTTGTGAACGTGAAGATGCCCATGAAAACGAAGAAACAGGCATTGGCAGAAGCCGCACTTCAGCACTTTGAGTTCATGCATTGCGATGGCCGCGGCGAGGTTTGGCAGTTGTGGACCGCGACGCGCAAGGAACATCGCGCACTGGTCATCCAGTTCCGGCATTCCGAGTCGGATTGGTCACGTGGTTTGCCGGAGTTCGTTGACCTGGACAAAAATGAACCGCTCGGTTTTGTGAACATCGCCGGACGATTGTTCTGTAAGGTGAAGTAAGGAAACAATTCAAACTCGATCCCCCATGCCATTCGGCGTGGGGGATTTTGTTTTCAAAAAGGAGATTGATATGCGTCCTCCCGCTTTGGAAAAATTAGGTTATTACCCAACATCAACTCTCGTCGCTGACTTACTCAAAACCTATTTCAAACCTGCCGAGTCTGGCAGGTTGCTCGATCCCTGCGCCGGCGAAGGCACGGCGGCGTCCATCCTGGCGAAAGCCTTGAACTGCCAGAGTTGGGGCGCGGAGTTATCGCCCTCGCGCGCCGCGCTCGCTGCGGAGAAGATGGACCGCCTGTTCAACGCGCCCTGGCAGTCCTGTCATCTGACCAACGAGTCCATCACCCTGTTATTCCTCAACCCGCCCTACAGTCATGATCGCCTCGGCGACCAAAAACGCCTGGAATTGGAGTTCCTAAAATCCGCAACGCCGAAATTGATGCGCGGCGGCGCGTTGATCTACATCGTGCCGCATCCGCTCCTGCGCGATTTGGACGTGGCTTCTCATCTGGCGGGTTACTACGAGAACATCACGGTCTTTCGCTACCCTGAAACCGAATTCAACCAGGTGATCCTGCTGGCGGTGAAGCGATTGAAATTCAAGATGCCATCCAATGAGGATGTGCAACAGGTGCAGGTCTGGGCGGAGGTCGAGCCGCCTTTGTTGACAGAAGCCAAAGAACCGATGTATGGACTCCTACCGGCTCCCGACAAAAGCGCCAGCGGGCAACCGGTTCGCTTCTCCCGCCTGGACTGGCAGCCGGAGGAAATCGTGGACGCCACGCAAAGACGCGGCATTCACTTCTCCAAGGAATGGCTTGACTTGCTCAACCCCTCACGCGGGTTGGGGGAATTCAAACAGCCGGTCATGCCGTTGAAGAAGGGACACATCGCCATGCTGATGGCCTCCGGAATGATGGGGACTCTGCGCCTGAACGACGACGATGGCAAGCCCATGCTTGTTAAGGGGCGCGTGGTGAAGGTCACGGAGAAGATTGAAGAAACCACAGACAAAAAGGGCAACACAACATCGGAGGTCTATCGAGATCGCTTTGTCTCAACGGTTGCCATCCTGCGACAGAGCGGGATCGAGATCATTGACAAGGTCGAGCCGCTCTCGAAGTTCATGCACAAGTATGGAGACCAGATCGGCGCGCACATCCTGTCCACGTATCGCCCACTGTACAACTTCGATCCCACGCCGGAAGAGACAGCCATTCTGGACACGTTGGGCGCGAAGCGCAAGCCGTTACCCGGACAAGAAAAGCCAGGTCTGCTTCCAACACAACGTCACATCGCGGCTGGAGTTGCAAGAGCGATCAAGAAACATGGCGTTGGAAACTTGCAAGGGGAAATGGGAGCCGGGAAGTCAATTACGGGCGCGGCAGTCATGGAACTTTTGGATGCTTATCCCGCCATCGTCCTTTGCCCGCCCCATCTTGTTCCCAAATGGATTCGAGAGATCGAAGAAACCATTCCCGGCGCAAGAGCAATGGAACTCACGCGCATCGGGCGCAATGCAGATGACCCCGGCGACGTGAATGACGTGCGCAGATTCCTTCAACTGTGTGAGGAAGGGAAGTTGGGGCAGAAACCTGTGGCGGTCATCGCCCATACCTCCGCAAAATATGGCGCCGGTTGGGAACATGCCGTTGTGCGAAAGAAGTTCGTTGAGGAGGAGAATGGCCGCGTGTTTGAAGCCCTGGCTTGCTCCGAATGCGGATCACCCATTCAGATTGATCTGCCCGGCGGATTGGTAACCACAGCAGCCACAATGGAAGAATTGGGCGACAAGCGTCGTTTCTGCCGGGCTGAAATCACAGGTTGTGAACTGGATGAAAACCGGCGGCTGGCGCGCGATGAGCACGGCAACTCGGTTTGGGGAAAGAGGATTTGCGGCGCGCCGCTGTTCCAGTTCACCGGACGAAGATGGGCGATTGCAGATTACATCGCCAAACACGCCAGAGGCAAATTTCAATTGCTCATTGCCGATGAGTGCCACCAGTTTTCCGCGAAGGCATCGGATCGGGGCATTGCATTTCACCAGCTTGTCGGCGCAACCAAATATGCGCTTACGCTGACGGGCACGTTCTTTGGCGGGCGCTCGACTTCCATCTTCTGGCTGCTCCACCGTCTGAACGCCGGCGTGCGCAGAGACTTCGCCTTCAACGATGAGAAACGCTGGGCGCGCTTGTATGGCGTGCTGGAGACGACTCGGAAAAGTAAACGCACTGACGATGACGGCGACGAAGACGGTTTTACCGGCAATCGCCGCTATCAAAACCAGGCGAAGGAACAGCCGGGTATCTCGCCAGCCATCGTCAACCGCCTCCTCGATACGACCGTATTCCTGTCCTTGAAGGATTTGGGACTGGCTCTGCCTCATTACGCTGAGGAAGTCGTGACGCTAAACATGATGGACGAGCAGGGCAGACAGTATCGCTCGATGGAGAAAAAACTGCGCGACCTGGCGCTCAACAACCGCCGCTATCTCTCGACCTGGCTGCAATGGACTCTCGCCCGTCCGAACTCCGCCTTCCGCGATGAAGTGGTGGAGATTGACGAAGTGGATCGCAAGGGTGAGATCGTTCGCAAGCGGCAACTGATGACGCTTCCCGCCGTGGTGGATGGAAATACGATGCCCAAGGAAGGCTGGCTGGTGGATTTCTGCCGCTCCGAACGCCAGCAGGGACGCAAGGTGCTGATCTATCTGCGCCAGACGGGAACCCGTGACATTCAAGACCGTATCCTGAAGATTCTGCGGGATGGAGGCGTGCGTGCCGAGGTCTTACACAGCGGCGTCAACCCGCGCAAGCGCGAGGAGTGGATCGCGAAAAGAGTCGTGGGGCTGGATGCGCTGGTGGTCAATCCACGTCTGGTTGAGACTGGGTTGGATTTGATCGCCTTCTCTTCGGTGGTGTTCGGTGAGATCGAATACTCGTTGTATACCCTGTGGCAAGCCGTGCGCAGGGTATGGAGATTGGGTCAGACCAAACCTGTGAAGGCAATCTTCTCGGTCTACAATGACGCGATGGAGGCGCGTGCCCTGGCGTTGATGGGACAGAAGATGAAAGCCGCGCAGTTGCTCTATGGGGATGAAGTCGGCGGCGCTATCGTCCCCGAAGAAGATGGCGACATCCTGATGAAACTCGCACGGGAAGCGCTTGAATCTGCCGACCTGCCCGATCTCCAATCCCTATTCGCCGATGAAGTGGTTGTCTCTAACTCGCCGATGGGATGCCCGACGGCTCCGAGCGCGCCGTTACCGGTTCCAGAGACGCCCCAAGTTGTTTCCTGGGCAGACTGGATGTCTCAAAGGTGTGTGGCGGTACGGTCAGGTGGTCGCGGACGGTCCAGACAGGCGGCGCAAAATCAAATCTCGCTGTTCTAAAACGACACCAGCCCGGCTGGGAAGCCCGGGCTGGTGTATTCTATTCAGGAGGATCACAATGGAAGGAAAACCGAAATGTAAAAAGTGTAGACGGGTTCTGAGGTCTCCTGCGAGTATTGCAAGGGGAATGGGGCCAAAATGCGCGGGAGTTTCTGGTGCGCGCGGCAAGAGTGTGCGTGTCAGTATGAAGCGGAGTTCGGGAAGGGTTTATCAAAGCATCGGCACAGGTGGACGGCAAGTGCCGCTTTTCTCTGGTGAAATGCCTGCGAAGCCTTTGACCAAGCGAGAGCAATTTCGCCGGCGGCGGGAGGAGCGCAGGCGCATGTTCGAAATGCGTGAGGCGTTCCAATGCGGCTTGCTGTTGCCGCAGCGCAAGCCCTTGGTGTACGTTCCGCTGAAGGATGGTAACTGGATGGAAAATCCGAGCGGAAGGATAATTTCACATGAGAGGTTGCAGGAGTATCTGAGGCGATACCGGTTCATCTAAACAGCAAGCCCCTGATGGTGAAAATCAGGGGCTTTTTGTTTTAATGACCTGATCTACATGTAAAACCTATATTTGGACTGAACCTTACCACCCTCTGGAATGTGCTTCATGATTTCTCCAACCATCTTCGAGAAAGACAGCGTTATTGGCCAGCTATCAGCGAAGGAACAATTATTTACATTCATTTTGGTAAGAGCAAGGATTTCTCTGAATAAGTTTTCTTTTGGTGTATCGCCGACATGTTGCGTGATTTCCCAAGGCATGGGAACATAAGGCTTGGGATAAGTTTCGAGAAATGGAATGTACCCCATTGTGTAAAGGAAATACGCTTCAGCGATGTTGAAATATGTACCGCGTAATGGGGGATACATACCTTCTCTAAATAGTTTTATCGGGGATTGTGATAAAGCTACCAGATCCAAGTCGCAATATTTGAAAATGCTTTCAACACCTTCTTGGAATCCCTCAATTTCGTTGTAGCCTTTGTGTTCTTCGCCCCAGTACTCAGAAGTCTTGTGAATAACCACTCGTTGAGGAGCGGTTCCTCTCAACGCAATATATTCTTTTAATGTTTCGCTTGCCAATTTGCTTGCTAGTTCCTTAGTGAGATGAGGCGTTCTGCCGTTCTTGATTTCGTCCCAATCAAATCTATCTCCTCGCAAGATAAGTCCTTGCCCCTCATAGTCAAAAGCCTGAGCAATACTTGAACGCATGGTCAGGGAATCTGTAATATCCCTGTCTACAAAGAAACTTACTCCAATAAAGCAAGTGTTTTCTCCAAGCGCCGTGATTCGCCAAGGTACGCCATTCGCCTTGTAATATTGTGCAGTACAGAAGTTCCATGCTCTAGTTGCAACGTCTTGGACATCTCCCTCTCCAGTAGAAGTACTTCGGGTCATCAATTGCAGTGGAATATCCCATTGCATCGAGCGTGCTTTGATCGCGCGACGCAAATTCAGAAAATAATTTCCCGAGAGACGAACGCTGTGAGCCTCGCTCTCCACTTCAGGCGGAAGGGCAACAACAATGATGTTTGGAGTAGGGTCAGCCCCTGCAATACTTCCAATTGCCTCATCAAACAAGTTGACTAGTTTCCAGATAATGTCAACCTTGTTGTCCAATGTTAGTATTGATTTTATATCTTGGGAACGAATCGTCCGTACCCAACGATCATTAGTCTGAAATTCCGACTTGAAATTTGTTTCTTGATTAAAGCCAACAAAATCTGGGGCTAATATCTTTTCGAGTCTTGCTAAAATTTGTGGGCTCTCATATGTCTGCAAATCAAACAATGTTTCTGCAGGCTCTTCTTTCTTGGCGGATCCTTTTAGGTTTTCACTCTCTATGTAACCACCACAACGGCTGATCCACTCTTGCGCCCAGTTAAGCGTCTCTTTTGTTCCGACAAAACCAACTCGGATTTCACTCGGATGTAAGCCAGCAATATTTTTCCCAAATGGTCCGAATTCTCTTAGACCCGTCTTTGAGTCTGGATGTTCAAAGTAACCGCCAAATTGCAAATTTGGTTCTTCTAGGTAGTTAATCTTCAATGTGGTCATCTTCGTTCATCTCCGATTCAAATTCGTCTTCGCTAAAGAACTGAGATAAAAAGTCCATTTGTCTGATTTCTGGCGGTTCTTTATAAATTGCTGGGTCATCAGTTATAGCGAAATTTGCCAATCCTGCAAAAGGCATTTTTTCGATTTTTAACACCACTTCACCGTCCAATCGAATCTGTATGTTGTGTTTGCCTTGAGATAAATATTGTGCCCAAAACAACACGTGATTAAGAACGTGGGGATTTCTTTCGCTTGATTTTTTACTTGTTGTATAAGGTCCAACTTTTTCTGAGTCCCAGGCGGTTTCGCCATCAGTGGTGAAAAAATATTTCGGATTAATTTCTAGGAACCAACTGGGGCCAAATAGCCTGAAATTAAGACCCGCTGCAAGATGTCTCCAAAAGTAGTCAACACCATAATGGTAATACTCAGCAACGGTTCTCTCATCTTTAAACTTGGTTCTTTGGCTTGTCCATTTTATCTTGACAGGCTCTAACGAGTTTTCATTTTTAGGGAAGTAAAATCGCCTGAATTCTTTTGTATATCTCAAGTTGCAGTGATAAGCATAGGCTCGCAATAAACGATTGAGCATCGAAACATATGACCTTCGATAATCCTTATTTATTCGCCAATTTGATTCGGGTTCGGAGGAAATCTTGGTGGTATTGCAGAATTCACGCAATACACAATCAAGATTCTCCAACTTGCTTAATGTGTAGATGTTCCCGCGTTCAACAGCAAAGGGAGGGACAAATACTTTTCGGCTTCTTAAAATCGCCTGAATCGATGCATGATCAAGGTTGGTGAGAGCAGGAGCTGCCCAAATAGTTTTAGGAACTCGCTGCACTAGAAAGAGATTGGAAAACAGTTTTTCTTGTTGATCAGTTCTTACGCGCGGAATGGAAACTTGTGCTACTTCATAAATGTGGCTAGGGTTTTGGGGCGGAAATAGGTCAGCTTTCTTATCGAACACAAATTTAATGGGCGGTCGAAATACATCGGGAACATTTTTGACATATCCCTTTATATCTTTCCAGTATAGCTGATCATCATCAGGATGATAAATGATGAAGATAATAGGGTAGTTTGATTTTGCCCAATATTCAAGATCATCCTTATCAACAGGCACCTGAAAGCCATCAGCCGTGTCATACTTGACATAGCTTTTTCCCGACTTGGCTTGAACTTTGATAATTTTATTGGTTGGAATTGCTCCCTTGCCATCGGGCTTGGGTTGAAGAATTTCAATTTCGCCATCGATTCCGATATCGTCCTTATTAAGCTCTCGCCAGAGACATTTCATCTCATGCACTGCGAATTGTATACGGTCCAGCCCTTTCAATTCTTGAAACTTCGAGTTCCGAACGATTTTAGGCATACGATTCCACCTTACCCCAACTCCCCTCGAAACGGCTGCGCGAGAACGAACTTATCCATTTGTTTAGTGTCATTCATCGTGGATTCCTACTTTCCACTCTACCCCTCCTCGAACCCATGACCCTTGAACTTCAAAGTGTTGCAATTCTCGGACACAATCCGGACGCGGTCTTCGGGGATGCCATTGGGGACTTCGACGCTGATTTCGAGTGTGATTTTGGCTTTCGCGCCTACCAGACTGGTGAGATGGGCAATCACTTCGTCGGCAATGCGCCCGGCGTCCCGCCCCATGCGGGTTGGATCGAGTTCGACCGAGCCGTGAAAACGACGCAATACACGAGGCGCGGATTCGCCCGTCAACTCAGGTGAAATTACGCCGGTCACAGCCTCGCCAACCGTCCCAGCAGGTTGATGCGAGTCGGGTTGTAGAGTTGATTGTGATGCGGCTTCTTCGTCAATCTGTCGTTGAGCGGTTTCAGGTTTGACCAGTACGCTCGCGCCATCCAAAGTTACAGCAGGGTTGGCGCCTGCGATCAGACCAACATATCTGCCGTCGTCGCGAACAGCCGAGGCGTAAGCAAAGAAATCTTTCCAAGTCAAGGAACCCACACCCGCGCGGACAGCCTCAATCAACACCTGTTCATCTTTCAGGCGGGAAAGGTACAGATATTGGGTGAGATATTCCCAAATCTGCCTTATGCTCAGGTGCTCCTGCTCTTTCCACAGCCACTTATCCAACTCCATGCGGAGGAGAGCAGGCGACCAGCTAACGATCATTTGCTGATCGCTGATCAGTTTCCTGGAGGCGCGCCCAACCAGATTCTCTCCCTGAAGGCGATGACTCTGCCAAACGACAGCCTCTGTCCCTTCTTGAGTGGGAACGAGCAAGTAGCAGTACGTCTCACGGAGGCGTTCGGTAATCGTCTCCTCGAGATTCGTGAGTTGGTTCTTGACCTGGCGTTGCGTAGCAGGGTCAAGGTTAAGTTGTTCCTTTTCATCGTCAATCGAAGTCCATGCCAGCCATGAGCGAATTGCCTGCTGTAATTCAGGCAATCGGTCTACGTCCGCAGATAAGAACAACAGCATATTGCGGTACAAGCGCGGGCTGTTTCCTCTCCGATCAAGGATTTCCTGCGCTGTCTGCAACGCTACACTCTCACCTGTCCGCGCGCGATGCGGATATTTCGGCGAGAGAATGACCAAACGGCAGGATTTCTCATCGGGCACGTCATTGCTTTCAGATGGCGCAGTATGGACCGCGGAAAACTCTCCACGGTCTCGCGCAACAATCTGACGCAGACGGCGGATGATTTCATCTTCCACTATATCGGGTTTGCGTTCGTAAGTGGCGGCGCGGTCAGCGGCGATGCGGGTGATGGTCGGACGGGTATCGAACCAGTAGCGTGATCCATCCGAATAGAGGTAGGTCAATTGCTCGGAGAGGCGGCGAAGCGCGTCGCCAAAGGTTGCAACTGTTTCGCCCGGTTGGGCACATCCGATCTTGACACGCACTTCTTCCAAGCCGCGCACTTTTTGAGATGCAGAGGTTGGTGCGCTGCCGATGAATACGGTCCGAGCCACGCGGCGGGAGGCGGAATAGCGGGCGAGATTGGGATTATCCCGATCCAGCCTGAAAGGATGGCTCGCCGTGCCGTCAATATCCTTGTCAATCACAGCCGACCAGCCGTCAGGCAGGTGACGGGTAAACTCGGTGCGAACTGCTTGACTATCCAGAGGCAGATTGCCGGGGAGAATGAGCAGGGATTGGTCGCCGCGCACCCAAAGTTCATAAATGACCGAAGCCATTAATCGCAGGACACCGCGGGTAAGTTGGAAGCGTTCGAGCGTGGACCAATCCTGATAGAGACGGTCGAACAGTTCCGGGTGAATCGGATACGCTTTTTGCATCCGCTCTTCGTAAGCGGCTTCGCGCGATTCGGGCGGGAAGTCGCCGCGATTGTCTCGGTACATCTCAGCGAAGGCGCGGCAGACTGCATCCCGATCTTTCACAGCCTGACTCGACAAGGGTTCGAAGAGGCGTCGGCGGACAATTTCAAAAGCCTCTTCGGCGCTGGCGGGTTTCCAGATCGCTTCGACGCGCCCGAAAACGTTGCGGATGCGTTCGAGCGCGATGCGCCCATTCTCGCCGCCGACTTCGGCATCGGAGGCAGGGATGGCGGCAACGAGCAATGTATTTCCCGCGGCTTTGGCGGCTTCGGTGAGCGCCTGCACAAAAGACATACTGACATCGAAACTGCCCGCGGGCAAATTGTCTTTCCCGATCAACTGGCGCGCGTACACGACCCATTCATCAATCAGGATCAACGCGGGTCCAAATCGTTCGAAGAGTTGCGTAAGTATTTCACCGCCCGGGCTGACGGAGTTCTTATCAGACTCTGCAACCAGTTTGTACCCTTCCTTTCCTCCCAATTGCCATGCCAATTCGCCCCACAAGGTACGGATGGTCGTGCCATCGGGCTTTTTCCACGGAGTGTCCACCGACAGATAATTACAGGCAAGGACTGCACGGTTGGCGCTGGGTAATTTCTCCGGGAGATTTTTAGAATGCAGGTTGAGATTTTCGATGCCCGCGACATCCTCCTTTTGGATTTTGCCACCAAAGAGGTGATACAACGCCAGGAGGGAGTGCGTCTTTCCGCCGCCGAAGTTGGTCTGCAATTCGACGACGGGATCGCCGCCCGCGCCGCCTAGTCGCAGCCAGGCGCGCGAGAGCAATTGAGAGAGTCCCTCAGTGAAGTAGGTGCGTTGGAAAAATTCCTTTGGATTCGCATATTCCGACGAAGCGCGCCCTGTGATGACCTGATACAAATCCGCCGCAAACTCCGCTTGTTGGTACCGCCCGCCGGAGACATCCGGATGCGGCGTGGCAATCTCGCGCCACGGCTTGAGTGTGGAGAGCGCGCCGCTGGCAGTCTGCATCAAGGCAGGCTGGGACGCCTTGCTTTGTTCGTTGATCTCCATCATGATCTGGCGCATGATTTCGGCGGTTTCCACCCGTTCGGGAGCGGCGACCATTTCGAGCAGGCGCGTCATCGTGTCGAAGGCGCGGTGCGTATCTTCGAGCGAGAAGGGAGTCTGATGCGCCCATTTATTGCGAACATCCCGAAGTTCATTGACGTAACTTCTGCCCGCATTCCCGAGGTCGGCTTGAAAGGCTTCATTCCATGAATTGTTCAAGACGGTCAGCAAGGCTGCAATATCCAGCGCTTCGAAGCGGGAGTCGTCATCCTTTGCCTTTGCAAGTTTGGTTTTGAGTTCGGGCAGGCGGCTTACATGCGGCTCGACGCCAACGCTCCACCATTTGTCTTTGTAAACGGCTTTGAGTTGTCGCTTGATATAAGGCGACAGCGCCTTGCGCAAGAGTTCCAGTCCTGAGCCAATGAGTTCGTTGTGTTTCTTTGCCATGATACGCCTTCCGTTTTGGTGAGCGCTTTTGATTTCAGACCCTAAAGGTCTTACAGACCTTTAGGGTCTATTCTAATCCTACAACAATTTTCCCTGTTCGGTCTTTTGCCGCGACGCCAGTTCCTTCAAGCGGGACCAGGCGACCACCAGCATATTGTACCCAAGCGCATCCTGCGCCCAGCCCTTGCGTTCGCAAACCGTGTAAAGACGATATGCCAGGTCGCGCGCCGGGTCGGTAATTGCGCCGAGTTTCGTCAATAGTTCCGCGGCAGACGCCTCCCCTTGACTTTCGAGCGCGCGAATCAAGTGCTGGACAGCCTCCCATGCCGTGGGTCGTTTGTCCTGCGCTGGATCCCAATCCGGGTTCAGTTCATCGCGCCTCAGCAGGCGGACCTTTCCTCCGCGCGCTTCGAGAAACCCTGCTTCCACCAACCCATTTACGGATGTGTTTTTAGCTTTGCTCAAAGTCTCCGCCACGCCAAAAGGCGCTTCATTGTGACCGAATTGCTCGAACCATGCCAATGCCCAACGGGTATCGGCATCGTATTCGCCCTCCTGCTCGGCAAGATATTCATCGAGCGCCTGATTGATAAGCGCCAGCGCGGTTCTTACAGACATGGGCTTGCCATCGGCTTCGAGCACGGCGCTGTAACGCGAGTAGACCGCCATGCCGGGACCAATGGCGGCTTGCGCCAAATCTACGGGGGCGATACTGCCTTGCTGTAATTCGCGCAGGGCGGGGGCAAGTTCTTTTTTGAGCGCGGAGAGAAATTCGCGGCGGGAACATGACCTTGCATTTTCAAGGCGTGGGCGGCAGACAAGCACAATGGATGAGGCAAGCGCATTAGCACCTAATCCTACGCTGCGCCCTTGTCTTTCTGTGCGCATTGGCCAAGTTCCAACAATTTCAAGACTGCTCTGAATTACACCCTCCAGCATGGTCTCCCATCCAGTCGACGCCCTGATGTTTTCGGGAGTGTTATTTCGATCGTCTTCTTGCTCAGACTCAGATTGTCTGAAGGCATAATAAATAGTAATCGGAAAATCTGGATCAGCCGCTGAGCGTATATTCTTGAAAACGTCTCTTAATCCATTTTCAAAAAACTCTTCAGCGTTATCTTTATTGCCATTAAAGCGCCAAGGTGATGCAACGAGCTCTGCGTTTTTTGGGGTTAATAGTGTGGAAAACAAGTCTGGATAGATTTGATTTAATGAATATCTTAACCAAACGTAAAAATAGTCTGACAGATCAGCGTACTCAATATTGTCGTAGTAAGGAGGGTCTGTGGAGATAAGTATGTTTTCTAATCCTGACATTCCCTTCGCTGCATCCGAGTTTTTGACCGTGCCTTCATAAGCCTGTTTAGGCAATTCCTTTAGAGCGCGCTCAATCCAGTCTACTCCATTGCTCCAATTACCGCTGGTTGTACTGAATGGATTTGCCTCGGCGTAGTCCCAAACCATTGCAACTGCTTGACGAACAAATGTGCCCCGAATGAATCCTTCGCCGAGAGTAGCCATTGTGGACCAATAATTTGCGCCATAATCTATTGCAAACGCAAGATATGTAATAACTGAATTGGCATACACTACGGGATTAAATACTCCTGCTGTTTTTGCGTGACTAACAATTATTTCGCGCATTGAAGATATCATTTCACAAAAAGCGTTCAGTGCAACTAACTGACGGTCAGTAAAAAGATCACCAAAAGTGTTCATTCCGTAGAGAGGAACACTGACCGTGGTTTTTCCTTGAAGCTCTTGATCAGGCCTCCAGTTTGGCTTTGCATTACCCGCCGCAGAGATATGTTCGGGTAACGGATTAATGAAAACCCTTCCGCTTGGTCCCTCTGCAATTATCGCCGTCATTTGCTGTTTCATATTTCCTGCTTTTCCTTGGTCGCGCACATAATCGAGCGATACGGGAGTATCACAGCAAATGCAACGTGCGCCATTTCTATTTACTGTACCCTCAGGAATGTCCCCTCTACCTGATTTCACGATAAAGTTAATTTGTGGAGATTTCCGATTTTTCTCAAAGATAGGTTCAAACCATGCTGCTTTGTCTTTCTTAGTCGAGAGCACAAACGATCGCGCCAACGGCATTTGTGCCCTACAAGCAGGATTGGGACATTTAATGGTGCGCGCCCATAGCCACGCGAGAACAGTCAATTGCTCGCCAGGTTTGAGACCCTGTTTTTTCAGGTCGGGGTGTTCGGCGAGCATTTCTTTTGTAATCGTCACGGGCGGGTAGAGATGCCCGATGCGCTTGAAGGCTTCATCGCGCATCCATTTGCCGTAGTAACGCACGTCTTCGGCGAGTCCCTGCGCGCCTTTCCATTCGCGCTGCCAGAGTTCTGGCTGTGTGGTTTTTTTCTTTTTGGACCTCACCCCTGACCCCTCTCCTAAAGGAGAGGGGGATTCTTCGGGCGGATGCACGGGAGGCATATTGGCAAACTTGGGAGGAATTTCAATCAACGCCTTGTTGATCAGCACTGCCACGGGATTGAGGTCACTGGCGTAGGCGCGCAGTCCCAGCCGCTGGGCTTCCAGCGGGATGGAACCACCACCAGCGAATGGGTCCAGCACAGGCGGGGCTTTGGTGGCGAGGAATTCGCGGACAGCCTCCTTGCCGATGGGCGGGTCCACGTTCAATGTCCGCGCGACCGAGCGGGCGATTTCCAAACGGGCTTTGTCCAGCACTTCTTCGTTGTTACTGTTCTCCCATTTGACCAATTCTTCGATAATGTCAAAAAGCCGCTCGCGCTCGATACGGGCAGATTCTTCATCCGGCATGTATTCGGAAGGGTCATCCACTAAAGAGGCAAACAAAACAGCGCGGCAGGCGGCAAGCGGTCGGCGCGCCCACCACAAATGCAGCGTGGAAGGATGTCCGTGGCGGATGGACTTCTCACGCGCGGCTTCGCGGTTTATCGCTTCGAGGGGGAGGGAGACTTCGATGAGTTTTTTGCGGTAAGTCATGAAATCCTCATTCAAAATTTATTACTCGAAGTCCTGTAAGTAATTCTTCGCAAGATGAGCAGGAGTTAGCTCGTATTTTGTTAGTAGTTGTTCACATAAGTGAATCAATTGATCATCGGATTCGACAGAATTACACAATTCCACTAGCAAACTTCTCAGCGAATGAAGCATGGAATTAAGTTTATCCAGTGTCAGGGCTTTTGTTTCTTCTGCAACCGTTCTTTGGGTCTTAAGTCGATTAGGACAAACGATCAGCCTTGTAGGGTTCATCGCAGGATATTCTTTCCGAAACCATTGCTCTGCATTAAGTAATTGACCATGTTCTGCTTTGGTAAGCGGACTATCTATTTCTTTCCTACTCTTAACTTCAATGACCCAAGCCAGTTTACTGTCCAAGAGCCATAAAACGTCAGGGCCGACTCCACATAACTTTTCTGGGCGTTCCGCCGCAAAGCCCAAGAAATGTCCCAGATCAGCCAATGCCTGCTCGAATTGATTGGATGAAGATTCGGGGACGAGGTGGGACGTCATCTCATCGAATTTAGCCAAATGCCCTCTTCGAGTCCTATAATACGTTAATTGAGAAGCAATCTCCTGAGCTTGTTGCCCTGGATTGCTCAACTTTGTATATTCAATGATTTTTGGCCGAAAAAGATTTCTACTGAGCGAAAAGGCTTGTTTCTGCAAATCAATACTCAAATCACGGTTATTCCAAGAATAGGCAATGCGAGCTGCAAATTGCAACATCCAGCCTTTTGTCTCCTTATCCATATCTTTCTGATGTTCACAGTGCTTAATAAGTTTGGCGATTGCTTTCTCGTGATTGCCGTCTCGCCACAACCTAAACGCTTCACGTTCTACTGCCGCGTGGTTCAATTGATCTATTGCAATCGGATCTGTTTCTGTCAAATCTGCTAAAGTCTCAGCATGAAACCGTATCCAATCTTGCTTCCTGTCCAAACATGTCAGCAAGGTCTGAAGAAACTCATTTTTGTCGTGAATGTTCTCGCTTATCGTTTTGCCAATTTCTATCTGGGCTCGCGTGATTCGAGTCAGGAATCTCGAATTTGATCTGTTCGCAATCCAGGAAAGCACATCCTTGCCAAAGATCAGGACTACACAATAATCTCTAGAGCCTCGCGCCCCTCTTCCAATGCCTTGTTCTATTTTCTGAGCAAGTGTATTGTTAAGGCTTAAGCCTTCAAATAAATTGGCCAAATAGCTTTCGTAATCATTGGCACCTCTCGGCATATTTGCAAAAATCAACAACCTACAAGCATCTCCGGGCAAATCAATTCCATCATATCTGTTTGCAAAAATATACGGACCTTTATTTCTGCCTGTCTGCAAATTCAAAATGAATTCTGAAACGCGATCACGAGGCTCGGCCACCTCTCCAATTTCAGACCAGCTTGCTGCTGTGTTGTACGATGGGGTGAGTATTACTGTGCCAAAATCTTTTTTCTTCGCGGACCAATTGGCTAAATCCATCAATAATTGCTTATGGTCATCATCAATTCCAGTCCATTCGGGCATAAGTATCATTCGCTCACTGACGCCTGCCAGTGATGTTGAAGTTAGTGGCTTCCCAGCAGAATCTGGGTTAATATCAAACGCTCGAATAATCGAGCTGTCATCAGCTATTGTCGCCGACATGAAAACCTTGCGCGGACAATTTGAGTATGTAGGGCTCAAATCAACAGTCGGAAAATAAGCCGTAATTACAAAAGCCTCTCTGCTTATTAAGGCATGAGAGTACTGAAAATTATCTCTCAAATAGGGCCAAGCGAAGGGGAATTTTTCATCAGCATCTCTCCGGATATACTCTCTAACTTCGTTAATATGGTCGAGCCAACTCCAATACGGGACTTCCAAAACACTGAATTGCTCCCTGCCACTGATGGTATCTTCAAACTGTCCTAATCTTCCAATATCATCAAAATCCTTCCTAAAGATGTTGGTGATATGAGAAAAGCCATCCTCTGAATCGTCTCGTCTAATTTTTATAGTAAATGCGTCTCTAACGCGCGAATGTGCAACATGAGCATCATCAAATATGATCACTCCTGCTTTCACGGGCGGCTTACCTGATCCAGCGATGCCAAACTTACTTTTGCCATTGAATAGTGCTTCATAAGTACAAATCATGATTTTGTTAGCACCCAAAAAATCATCTGCCAAAGGAATACCTCCGCCCGCTTCATAAGTTACAGTAGGGATCCCGTATTCCTGAGATTTCAAATATGTCTGTTCAACCAATTGCCGCGTGGAACATAAATACAATGCCGGAAGATGGGTTTCATTGATAGTCGACTGGGCAATCAATAGGCCAACGAGAGTTTTGCCGCCGCCTGTGTGCAACTTAATCACCAAGCTTTCTTCGTTTCGCCTTTCAAACCAGTTTTTCAATATTTCTGCCTGCGAAACATAAAGATCATTGATAGGTTCAGGTTTAGGTAATCTCCTGAATATTTCAATAGGGTCAATTGGGATTGGGTGGGCTTTCTGTTTTCGTAACTTGTTAAAGTCAACCATTCGTCGCTCCTCAACGCTTTTGACCTGTACAGTGGCCAGTTAATATATTTGATTCTTCAAGTATGCAACAAAGTTTACCAGCGATTGAAGCGTATGAAGAACACTGAGGGGATTAGCCTCAAAAGGGCCACAACTTTTGTATAACGTCGCAGAGGGGAGGCGTTTAACAACCCGCAACTGCGGCTTCATCTCGATCTGAATTGCTTGCACATTCATGTCCGAATTAATGGATTTATGCTTAGATGCGAATGTAGTGATTGTACCTGGGTTGGATGCTGAAAATCTGTTTCGTCGAACAACAAAATCGGATGATTTGCATCCCGGTTCCATTGTGCTAAACAGGAGTTCAAGTTGCTCAACGTGTTCTAATCCAATTGACGATGTGTCTGCCGGGCTTTTCTGGCGGATACCCAAATCAATAGTCTGGTCAGCATCCAGCGTAGGGCTATACATTGCTGCACCATGAAGATCTATAACAAAACGGATGCCACGCTCTTCAATTAATCTTTGAATTTCTCTTTTGTATGGAATGTCCTCCCTTTCTGTATAATTGGGGTCATATTCTCCACATTTCGCCTTCATAACGATCGCAGGGGTGTTACAAATCTCCGACAACAACAATGCCATTCCCGCAGTGTACTCGTCCTCTTCGTGCCAGATCTGTTTACCATCGTTTCTGAAAGTGATAGCGCCATGCGGCGCTGAGAGTAAAACTGGCGAGTCGTAGTTAATAACCTCAAAGGGTAATTGTCCAACAGGCGGAAAATCATCATAGCGAACTTGCTTTTCAAGTTCAACGAGTTTTTCAATATGAGCGAGAGTCAGTTTTTCCATAGCTTGTGGATGATAGAACAGTGATTATGTCCGTTTGATTAACTCACGCCACTCATAGTTGACGCTTGTTGCCGCAAAATCAGGTTCGCGCTGAAATGGTTTTCGGATGTAATGAACTTCTTTCGCTACTGCCTGATCCTGCTCAAAGGCAACTTCAACCACTGCCAGAATAAAGTCATCGGGCTTGTTCAATGCCGCCAGAATTTCATTCTTTGTAATGGTCACAGTTGTCGCGCTCTGGACGCGACCTTTGACTTCAATGAATCGGAGTCTGCCTTTCTCATTCGGCAGGCGCGATTCGATATCCCAGCCAAGATTCTGCTTGCTGACGTCCACAGGGTCGTTTCCCAATTCCCGCTCTTTCGCCATAACAGCCGCCATTGCCGCGTCCTCCACTGCTTTCCGTTGATGGGCAAACAAGGCAACCTCTGGCTGTATGGCTTGTCCCTGAAGTTTGGCAATCAAACCTGCGGGGATCACCAATGCTCCGCCGATGATGATGGGCGGCTGGGCGGCAAGGTGACGTTCCTGTTCCAATTCTTCCATGCGTCTTTGCAACCGCACCTGCAATTCGTCAGCCCGCCGACGAGCCAGCTCGGAATTCAGACGGGCATTCCTGCGCCCAGCCTGCTCCTGCGCTTTGAGTTCTTCCGCGCGGTGATCCCAATAGGCAATCTCTTTGGTCAGCCGATCCTGGACAGCGGCGCGGGTTCGTTCGATCATTTCCTCGCGTCGCTGTTTGACTTCCCGCAGATGTTCGGGAACAAGATGCTGGGCA
The DNA here is from genome assembly GCA_024434165.1 of Chloroflexota bacterium. Taxonomy (GTDB): domain Bacteria; phylum Chloroflexota; class Anaerolineae; order Anaerolineales; family Villigracilaceae; genus Villigracilis. Next base: position 21,936 of record QMIW01000003.1, read on the forward strand.
GCATACCCGCGAACGCTGGACTCCAGATCGCCGCGCAGCCATTCGGCTTCCAAAACAGGTTCGATCAATGGGCGCAGTTCTTCAGGGAGCGGCTGATAATCCAGGAAGGGAGCAGGACCGGCATCCTCCGTTTCCCCCTGCTCATTGATTTTTACAAATTGCATCTGGCGCGAAACGACGCGGCGACTCCCTCCCCCTACGCCTGACAGAGGAGGGGATGCGGGTGAGGTGCGCGCATCCTGAATGGAATGTTCGAGATAAAACAATACATGGATTTCTTCGCCCAAATCATTCGGATCGAGCAGGATCGCCCCTTGACGAAGCAAACTGCGGTATCTTTCCAGGATCAGGTCGGTCACCGCGTCCATGAGCGGATTGCCCGGGCAAACGAATTCGGCTGTCATCTTGCCTGGAAGGTTGATTGCCTCTTTGTGGAATGTAATCCTCTCATAACGAGGCAGTACGGGTCCGCCCAACATTCGTCCGCGGCTGCGAACGATTGCCGGCACATGGGTAATTTCAAATCGCAGCGGTTCGCGAGGGTGAAGGGTCCCGCCTAGTTGTTCGAACGCGGCTTTGAAGAATGACTCGATAAAGTGAGGCTGTAAACGTCGAGCCTGAGCGCGTTCGAAATCCTCCCGTATGCGCTGAACCTGACTGATGTCCATGCTGTCACGCGCCAGCGAACGTTCTTCCAAAAGTTCCTGCACCCGTTTTCGGTCCGCAAGATTGTCAACCGCTTGGAAAAGTCGCGCGCGAACTTCGGGTTGGTCGCCATAGCGTACGGCTTCCAGAAGCAATTGGCGCAGACTCGTTTCGCGGAACAATTGTCCAAGAACATCGAATACTCCGTCCCCTAGTGCGTCGCGTTGCCTCTCGATTTTCCTCAACAAGTGAACATAGACATCGCCTTCCCGCGTCTCTTCTGCCACGAGATTCCACAGATGGCATACTTCCGTCTGACCAATGCGATGAATGCGCCCAAAACGCTGTTCCAAGCGACTTGGATTCCACGGCAGATCGTAATTGACCATCAGGTGAGCGCGCTGCAAATTGATGCCCTCGCCAGCTGCATCGGTGGCCACCAAAACGAGCACATCTTTCTCCTGCACAAACGACTTTTGAGTTTCCCGCCGCACATCGCGGCTCAATCCACCGTGAATCGTCACAACCGCTTCTGGGCGGCCCAGGAGAGTGCTGATCTTATCCGCCAGGTAGTTCAAGGTGTCGCGATGCTCGGTGAAGATTACCAACTTCCTGCGCCGGCCATCCGCATCGAACATTTCGGCTTGATCCTGCAACAGACGGGCTAGCTCGGTCCATTTGCGATCCTGCCCGCTATGGCGAACCCGATCAGCCAGTTTTTCCAATTCCTTGAGCCGGGCGATTTCAAGTTCCAGTTCGGCGATGGTCCGCGCGGCGGTGGCAGAATCCAGAACCTCCTCAGTGGTTTTTTCCAATTCGGCGTCAGGTGAGTCTTCGAGATCCTCAAGCCCTTCTTCATCGAGGCGAGGAAGTTCAGCCAACATTGTTTCCGCAAGGGGAATTTCACTGCCTCGCTTTAAAAGTCGTTCTTCCCGCAATCTGCTTTCCAGCCGTTCGCGCCTGCGCTTCAACGATTGATAGATTGCTTCCGGGCTGGAAGCCAGCCTTCGCTGCAATACCGTCAAAGCAAAACCGACTGTCCCGCGCCGATCACTATCCAGGTTATCTGCCCGATTGAACTCCTCGCGCACATAACTTGTGACTTGTTCGTAAAGCGCGGCTTCCAGGTCAGAGAGTTGATATGTGACAGTGTAGGCGCGGCGCTCAGGGAACAGGGGCGTACCGTCAAATTTGAGCAGTTGCTCCTTGACCAGCCTCCTCATCAAATCAGATGCATCCGGGTTGTGGACACCTTCTCTATAACGACCCTCGAAACGATCCGCGTCGATCAGCGCCATGAATAGCTCGAAATCTTCCTCCTTCCCATTGTGTGGCGTTGCTGTGAGCATCAACAAATGGCGTGTTCGTTGTGAGAGCAATTCGCCAAGGTGATAACGTTTTGTGTATTTGATCTCTCCCCCGAAAACCGAAGCAGACATCTTATGCGCTTCGTCCACGACCACCAAATCCCAATCTGTTTGGCGCAATTTCGCCTGCAATTCCTCGTCACGACTCATTTTATCCAGCCGGGCAATCACCAGCGACATTTCGTCCAAAGCGTTGCCAGTTCGAGCAGATGAAATACGATCATTGGTCAGAATGTCAAAGGGCAAATGAAAACGCTGGTTGAGTTCATCCTGCCATTGTTCGACCAGGTTGCCAGGCACGACGATCAAACAACGCTGGAGATCGCCCCGAAGCATCAATTCCTTGATGAACAAGCCGGTCATGATTGTCTTCCCCGCCCCCGGATCGTCCGCCAATAGAAAGCGCAGTGGCTGACGGGGGATCATTTCCGCATAGACAGCCGTGATTTGATGTGGCAACGGCTCGACCAAAGAGAGGTGAACAGCCATCCACGGGTCAAACAAATAAGCCATCCGAATGCGATAAGCCTCTGAAACCAATCGGAACAGTTCTCCGTGACCATCGAATGCCCAGGGTGTGCCGGCTTCGACAATCTCCAGCCCATTTTCGCGATCGCGGAAAATCAGCTCGCTATGGTCCTTTCCGGAGACGTCGCGATACGTCAACTCCACCACATCCGAACCGTGCCACTGGACGTTCAGGATGACGACTGGACCAGAAGGGGTGAGTCCTTTTACTTGTGCGTTTCGTTTCAAGTCTTCGAGCTTAGCCATATGTATCGCCAGTTTCACTCCAGTGTTTTCAACAAGAGCGACCAATCACATAAATCATGTGTTGCAAATCCTCCCAGCGGGTTAGAAGCGTGCGGGGACTGCAAATTCCTTGCGAGGGTTTTCTCGGAGTCAAGCAATTGGAACCCTTGGGATGATGACATTAGTATTATACCTTTGGTAAAATTATTACTGCAATTTGAAATAAGGTGGTAATCTATAGACTGTTTATAGGTGCTGGCACCGTCAGTTATTGGGAAAATTGGCGCACGTGTCAAAGATTTCTGAGCAAGAGGAACGAATACCCAAACTTCAAGCCCGGTTTGCTGAACATGTATCTTGGCTGAATGCCAAACGTAGCTATTGCGAAGAGTGTAGTACACCTTACTATTTTAATAATATTGACGCTACCAAAATCCCTGAGTACAAGTGGCCCGAATCTTAGTAGCATGCCACTGGGTATCAATCGGGAGAGCAGTCTTAGGAAGGACGAGTCATGCACATTAATCGGATTGAAATAATCAACTTCAGGAATTTCCAGCATCTTGAACTACATTTGAGTGAAAATGCTGTCATAGTTGGGGAAAACAAGATTGGTAAATCCAGTCTAATCTATGCGCTGAGATTAGTATTGGATCCAAGATTACCAGATAGCGAACGACAATTGCGATTGGAAGATTTTTGGGATGGATTGCCACGTCCATTGACAAAGGATGACTGTATTCAAATATCAGTCGATATTACAGATTATGAGAATGATGAAGGATTGATGGCCATTCTTGCGGAGCACTTGGTGCAAGCCGAACCGATGATTTCAAGGCTAACATATCTATATCGTCCGAAACCTAGTTTGGAGGGAGACCCCAAAAAAGAAGCAGACTATGAGTTTCTGGTTTATGGAGGTGACCGACCTGAAAATCATATAGGATATGAAACGAGAAAGTGGATGCCGCTCTCAGTTCTCCCGGCACTCCGAAACGCAGAAGATGATCTTGCAAGTTGGAGCCATTCCCCATTGGCCCCACTCTTGAGGGCTGTAACTGCCAACATCAAGCGAGAAACGCTTGAACAGGCAGCTGTAGAAGTTACTAGCGCTACAAAAAAGGTGGCTGAGATTGATGAGATTAAAGCACTTTCAGATCAAATACAAAGCAGCTTGCAAGAAACAGTAGGAGAAAAACACGCGATCATTACAAACCTCGGGTTTTCTCCTGCTGACCCAGACAGACTTTTGCGATCCCTCAGACTATTTATTGATGGTGGGCGGCGCGGGGTAGGTGATGCAAGTCTGGGTTCCGCCAATCTATTGTATTTAACCCTCCTAACGTTGGATTTGGAGAGGCAGGTCCAAGTTGGAGAACGGAACCACACATTCCTAGCGATCGAAGAACCAGAAGCACATTTGCATCCACATATTCAAAGACTTGTTTTTCGAGACTTCTTGACTCCTCGAAATGTGGTTGTAGCCGAACCAACAAAAAAACCACAAACAGTATTATTGACAACTCATTCCCCACATATAGTAAGTGTTGCTCCGCTAAACTCCATAGCTGTGCTACGAAAATCTGAGGATGGTAAGAGCACAGTAGGGATGTCTACGGCAAAACTTAGATTGGATAACAAAACAATCAAAGATTTGGAACGGTATTTAGATACCAATCGAGGAGAGATTGTGTTCGCTAAAGGAATCCTACTTGTAGAAGGCCCGGCAGAAGAGTTTGTTCTACCGAGGCTTGGAAAACTTCTTGATGTAGATTTCGATGAAATGGGAATCTCAGTTTGCTCGGTTGACGGAACCAACTTCGCTCCTTATGTACAATTCCTCGGCAAGAACGGATTGAAACTTCCTTTTGCCGTATTGACAGACTTGGATCCGACACAAGATGGGAAATTCCTTGGAGTTACACGGGCAAGGACATTGATAAATCTTCTGGATGAAAACATTAAATTAGAGGAGGTGCCGGACAAAGATATCCCTGCTGTTGCTATGGATTATGGAATATTTCTGAATCATCAAACTTTTGAAATTGAATTGTTCTCTGCCGGTGTTCATGAAAAAATGTGTGATACATTGGTTGAACTAACAACGAATGGCGCAGCTAGAGAAAGGGCAACGGCATGGAAGAAAAACCCGGAAACTGTTGATCGGGAACAGTTTCTGAAAGACATCGAGGATATTGGGAAAGGACGATTTTCACAAAGATTAGCGTCCGTTATAGATCAAAAAGTCTGTCCCGAATATATCGCTAATGCTATCAACTATGTCAGATTACATATCCGCTAATTTGCATCCTGCATATCTAAAAGCCGCTGAGGAGTTAAAAGATAATCCGGGACAGTGGAGAGCATACGAGTCAACCGGCAATTGTGTTGTTTTGGCCGGGCCTGGTAGCGGGAAAACCAAACTCCTGACAATCAAAATGGCGCGGATTATACATGAAAATATTCGCGCCCCGCAGGGAATTGCATGTATTACATATAGCACCGAATGCGCCCGTGATTTAAAGAAAAGACTGGATACTCTGGGAATTGAAGAAACGCGCAATACCTTTATCGGGACAATTCACGGATTTTGCCTTAAGCACATCATCCGTCCCTATGCCAAACTGGCAGGATATCCTTTGCCTAGTCCAATTAGAGTGGCCGATACAGAGACATGGAATGACTTGTTCAGTGAAGCTGCACATGAAGTTGGTATTGTTGACATGACTTATCTAAAGTCTACATTCGATAGATATCGCCGAACGTACCTGGATCGGAAAAGTTCAGAATTTCGGGATTCCTCAGCTGAAATCCCCCCTTTAATTGAGTGCTTTGAAAACAAACTCCATCGTGCAGGCTTTGTGGATTTCGACGATATGATGCTCATTGGGCTATGGCTGGTCGAACAAAATAAATGGATACGTCAAGCGCTACGATCTCGATTTCCCGTTCTTGTAATCGATGAATACCAAGATTTGGGTGTCCCTCTCCATTACCTTGTCCTGCAATTAGCCTTTAATGCAGGCATTCGAATATTTGCAGTGGGTGATCCCGATCAATCGATTTATGGGTTTAATGGTGCTCAACCTCACCTCCTCCGTAAACTTTCTGAGCACGACGCCATAGAAAGAGTAGAGCTAAACTTTAATTATCGATGCGCAAAGAAAATTGTTGCCAACTCAGTCGTTGCCCTCGGCGAACACCGAGATTATCAATCGGTAAGGGCTGAGGAAGGAGAGATATATTTTTGGGAATGCCCTGATGGTCCAAACCAACAAGTAGAGACTATTTGTACAGAAATCATCCCATCGGCCCTTGAGCGGGATAGAAATCGAACGCTTGGAGATATTGCCGTGCTTTATCTCGATAAATATGATGCTGCGCGAATTACTGCGGCTGCGAAGCGGCACAATATTAAATATATTGGAGGCGACCGAGAAGTAAGCTATAGACAAACACCTGTTACCCGTTGGCTTGAAGACTGTGCTGCTTGGTGCGCCGTCGGATGGCGTGAAGGGAAACCTCGGCTTTCTGCTATTCTAAAATTCTGGCTCAGCCTCCACGAGAATGTTGAGTCTAAATTGGAAGAAAAAACTCTACGGCAACAACTGGTTGGTTACCTGTGGCGTCATAGGAATCCTCAAGAAAACCTGAAAGATTGGTTAGATGGGATGGTTTCTTTGGGATTGTCCACTGCTTTGGGTCAAGCACGGACTAGAACCGATGAAGTAGAATCACTTACACAATTAATAAACGTCGCCGCTGACCCGAATAAATTGGGAACATTCAATATCCAAGCATTTGGTAATCTGCGCGGATCGCCTGATCACTTAAACTTGGTTACACTTCACAGCAGCAAAGGATTAGAGTTTGATGTTGTTATCATTATGGGTTTAGAGCAAGGTCGTATCCCTGGATTTAGAGTGGAAAGCGAAGACGAGTTCCGCGAGGAACGACGCAAGTTTTATGTCGGTTTAACGAGGGCAAAACGAGAGGTGCACCTTTTATACTCTGGCTGGTATGAGAATAATAGGGGGACGAGGTTTAATTACGGCCCATCAGAATTTGTGATTGAACAGGGCGCGAAGTATGGGAGTGAATTTTTCGATGAGCTATGAGATATGTAATCCGTGCTACTTCATACTCGTTTATGCTGAGAACGAGCAGTATATTCAATCATAGCTTTACCCCATTCCAATATCGGCAGTCCTCCAAATGATTGCCATTCTCCCATCACCACTGCCACCTCATCCGGCAAATCCACACACGCCCAGCGCGCAGACTCATGCACCCAGTTCCTGCTCAACTGGGCATAGACCAGCCGTACTCCGGTCTGTTCACATAACTTCCGCGCCTGAGCCAGTCTCTTCGTTGTAACCTCTTTGATTCGATCCCTATCCTTATGGTCGTCCCCCACTTCCAGCCAAAACAAGGTCTCATATCCCTGAATTCTTCCCCAAGCCAGTCCATCCGGGATCACGGATAGATTAGGAATGCGGACTTCGCTCCATCCCGTCCAAATCTCTGCCTGAGGCCAGGCGGACTTCAGCCACGCAGACCAAACGCGGGAGATATGACGGTGCTCATATCCGATCTGCTGGAGATTCTCCTCTTTTCGAAAGGTAAACTCTATCCCTTTCGGAATCTCCCAACTTCGCAGTGCCAAGGACAATCCCTTTGACCGGAGATGCCAAAGGGGGAACAAATCCATTTGAGCAGGCTTGGATTTCCCGCGCCGTATTTTCGGGCTGGTCTTGTACACGACAAGTTCCCTCTCCTCAAGATGGGCAAGCAGGTTTTTGGTCACGTCAGCCGGTAAACCGGCGAGAGAGGCGATCTCAGCTTCATTCCCCTTCTCCATCCTGCCCAACGCCTGCAAACACCGCAATTCCTCCAACGAGAGAGGAGCATGATTCTCATCCACAGCCGGCGGGTGCGGAAGCGGCGAATGAAACAAACGCGGCGGGCGGGAAAAATCCAACCAGTGCGGAGTTTTCCCTGCCAGAGTCACGGCGTAAGGCAGTGCCAACCCTTTCAGCGAACGCCTGACCTCCAGCATAAACCACTCGCCGGGCGCGTCCACCTGCACCCAGAGAGAAGCGCCCGGACGTTTTCGGTTCGTGTGCGAAGCCATTCGTCTCAAGGGTTCTTCATAGCAGAACGGCGGGATACAGGCACAGGCGTCAATGCGGAAGATAAATGTGTCCGTCCAGCCATTCTCAAAAGGCAGGCTGACCCAATCCGAAAAAGTCACTTTTCCAACGCGGACGGTCATCGTTCAATCCGAACACCCGATGTTGATGTATTCATCCTCGGTAAAGAACGACTGCGGGTTGAGCCAGACGTAACTCTTCTCCCCTGTCTTGTGCTTGATGCCATAGTGCAGATGTGCGCCAGTGCTGTTGCCGGTGTTTCCGCTCAAACCAACAACATCGCCGTAATGCAAAATGTCACCTGCAGATACCTGGATATTGCTCAGATGCGCCAGCCAGACCTGGTAACCATTGTTCTCCACAACCACCAGGTTCCCCCACGGACCATTCTCGCCAGCCCATACCACCTTCCCGCCCATCGTTGTGTGGATCGGTGTTCCTTCGTTCACAGGAAAATCATTGCCTGTATGAGAGCCATAATGTGGATCATGAAATACACAACCCAATAAGGGCTTGTCATACCATGTGCTCCAATGCTGGATGGGTCCAACCAGAGGCAATCCATAAATATCCGATTCGGGACCGGCATATCCATCCCACAAAACGGCGCTCAGGCCGGCAGGAGCCGAGTCATCCGTATAAGAACCATTGTCGCTGGTCTCGCTGTATTGCGGCACATCGAACAGCCACTGTTCGACGCCCGGCTGCGCCCAGGCTGGTAACTGAGGAATCGTCAAAGCAACAATCATCACATATCCAACAACCAAAGCCGCCCCGCATAAAATGGGGGCGGCCATCGCCATAATCATAAACCGGGAGAAAGTTCTCATTACAGAACGCGGCCCAGGCGGTCCAAACGAATCTCACCCTGCCCTCCAGCCTGCAAGCCCATCGAGGCTTCGATGGATAAGCCGTTGCGGATCATCCGCATCGAGAGCCAGTATGAAACGCCTGAACCGATGATGACAGGAGAAAGAAACAAAGGATTGCCGGAATACAACTTTCCCACTTCGGGGGTGGTTATAGCAATCAAGACAAGCACTGCGGGTGGAAAGAGCGCGAGAAAGCGCGCCTGCCATTCCACACCTTTTGCCGCGGCGCGGGCGCGGGACAAGACTTCCACCACGGTTCCCAATGTCTTTCGGAGCGAAGCAACCAGAGGTCCGATCTCGATGCGGCCCTCGATGGAAGCAAGCAGGGACGTGGCAACAATATCCACCGCGGGATTGTCCCAGGCGGTTGTCCATTCCCGCACCGCGAGTGCGGCTTCATCGGCGGGAGCAGTCCGCAGGCGAACAACCAGATCACCCAAGACCATGCGCCCATCGGGACCCACCGCCTGCGCCGCGTCATCCAGCGCGTCGCCCAACGGCTTGCCCTGCGATAACAAAGTCTCCACCACACCCAAACCGCGCAAGATGTCTTTCGCTTGCTTCAAACGGAATTCCTGTCGCTTATCGGACAGCGTGCCGGCGTACAACAAGCCGCCTGCAATTGCAAACAGGATTGCGGGAAAGAACCCCAGGAACATGCCGCTTGCCAAACCGCCGCCGACCCACGCCAGAAATCCATAGGCGATCTGGTTGAACGCAAGACCTGTCCCGGTTTGACGCGCGAACTTCTCGGGGTCGAATTTCTTCTTCGGCTGGGCGATGCCCATCGCGCGCGCCATGCCTGCTTCATCCACCGTGCGCCGCCAGCCGAGGGTGATGGGGATGGCGGCCAAGGCGAGCGCGGCAATCAGGGAAATCAAAGTGATCATTTTTTTACTCCTACCTGAACCAAATCGAAAGTTCTTCCGCCCCGCCGTTCGCAAGCCATACGACAAAGTACACCCCCACGACTCCCAGCAGGGCAGTTAAAAGGGGATAAACTCCAACCTCATTCCAAGCCAGGCCAATGGGGTGAATCACTGTTTGTGCGGCAAAGGATGGCGCATTGCGTTCGAAGGCTGGGCGCGCGGATTTTTGTCGCTGAGTATTTGCCGGTTCTGCTCTGCGAGTCGCCGTCTGCTGGTTGACGTATTGCCGCGTTTGCATGGCATATCGAAAACGGCGGGTCATCCAAACTTCAGGCGGGACACGGTCGGGCCCCAGCCTGAGCAGCGCCAAAGCCATAAATCCAACCAGCACGAGAAAACCGACCACCACCTTGCCCACGAACGAGAAAGGGAGGAATAAACACAGCACTGCCAGCAATGCGCCAGCGCCGAGGATGCCAATGTCACGATTGTTGAACATGGGACTTAGAATGGCGCTTTGGGTTGGAACTTATGAAGCAACTCACCGATTTGCGGCAGAAACAGAAAAGCAAACAAAACGATGATGACCAGCCCGACCACGCCGATGATCGCCATCGAAGTCATGCGGCTGGCGCCAAAGGCCGCGCCCGCCGTGCCCTGCAGAACGTAATACAGACCGCCGAGTAGCGCCACGACGATCAACAGCCCGGCCATGAACGCCCAGGCGTCGCGGGCGATGGCAAGAATTTGTTCCATAATGGGATCGAACATGAAAATGCGTCTCCTTTCGAGATTCAACAGGTTCCAAGAAACCAGGCAGCAAGGGGCAGCGCCGCGCCGGCCAGGATCATTCCGAAGATGGACTCTCCGCATTCGATCAATGCGTTGGCAAACGTGGACGCGCCGCCAATCGAGGCGGAGAGCATGGAGGTGAATGCGGCTTTGAGCATGCGTAATGCCGCCAAGCCACCAATCAACCCGGAGGCAAGAGTGCCGAGTTCGCTGATCGGTCCGCACCCGCCTCCGCCCGGCAGGGAGGATTGCAAGGCATTCACAATTTGCGGAATGCCCAAAAAGGCGAACAAGCCCAACACGACGATGGACAACAACGCGGATACGGATTCCCACACCCACAGGTTTGCGCCCAGCACGCTCGCGGAACTCACGCGCAGCATCTGAGCAATTCCAGCCAGCAAAGCAAAAGCAAGGAGAGCGCCTGCGAGCGCCATCCACGCTTCGCGCAAAAAAGTGAGCAACAGGGATGAAGCGTCGGTCATGAAAGTACGATTACCTCGTGCTTGTGGAATTCTTCTTCGAGCGCAGGATAAAAACACTCGCCCCAGAATTGGATGGGAAAGCGGCGTGTCGGCCCGGTGCGGTCTTTGAGCGTAATCACTTCGAGCGGGACACAGCCGCACTCGCGCACGCTCCCTTTTCGCTGAACGACCAGCACGCGATCCGCCTCATAGGGGACCCGTTCATCGCCCAGCAGGGCGGATAGGTCATCTCCATCCTTGAAATGCTCCGATTTCAATGCCGCGGCGGCGATCACCGCCCAGCCGTGATGCCGCGCCATCGCGCGGAGCGCGGCGGCTGCTTCGCCGCTGCGACCCTCCTCGTTGTTTACCATGCCAGTCAGTCCAACAACTGGAACGCGGTTGAGATAATCCACGGCAATCAGGGCAGGTCCCTGGACGGGAAAGGCGTAATCGTGAATGAGCATGTCTTCCAACGCACGCACCGTATCCTCCTGATAATTCAAGGACAGCAAGACCGCTTCGCTTGCGCGCGCCAACTCTGCTTCGACCTTTTCCCGCACAGACTCCGAATGCGGACCAACGATCATGGCTTCCGTTTGCAGGAACAGGCGGTAGCGCAATTCTTCGGGCGTATGCTCGTAACATCCAATCGCAGACGGAATGCGGCTGGCGGCGGACTCGAACAACATCCGCAGCAGCCAGGAAGTCTTGCCGATTCCTGGCGCTGCGGCAAGGAGAGTCATGCCACCGCCCCAGAAAGGCAGGCCAGCGAAGACACCAAAGGGGGTGTATGGTTGGGGATTGCCCAGGGTTCCAGAGCGCGGCATGGGGGCATGATATTCAATTGAAGGAGGGGGATGGGAACAACTGTCGCTATGGAGTTGTGTAATGTTGGCAATCAACGCTTTGGAGGGCAACATGAAATCCCCTCTGTTTACAATCGTTTTTGCTATTGTTTTTCTATCCGCTTGTGCGCCGCCCATCCGTTGACCATTCACACCCTGTCGCACAGACAGCGATCTCCATCTCGAAGAACGAAGGGGCAGACGATGACATTGTTGATGAGGTGTCGGGAAATCAGTTTGTGAATTACTCCAATATCTTGTATGTCTGTTATGGATTGTCTAATGTCGATGAAGTTTGCTCTCGTAGAATTGAACCTATCCATCCTAAACTGCGTCTGATGACACCTCCACGAGATATCACCCCATAACTTCGTCGAATTTCTTGATAGCCTTCTTCAGTTATCAGTAGAAGCCAACCATATCCTACTTCTACATGATCATAGCGATTGGCAGACTCTGGATTTCCATCTTGCCAGAAAATACTTTCAGCTACTAATTGCCCGGTTTTATTTTTCCAAGCAAAAATACCGCTATCGGAATATTGCCATCCCAAATCAAAGCCAACGCGAGGATTCAAGGCAATCCAATTTGCTTTTCCCATCTGAAATTCAAATCCATTATGGGCAATAACTAGTTCTCGCTCAGGAAATTGTGCAACTTCCAAATAATCTGAAATGTGTAGCCCAACTTTGCTTGGGAACGGCAAGCTGTTTCGGTTTAAATTTAGGCCATCCCAGATTGCGTAACTGGCAACTGCTCGAGAAACTGACATTCGCTCCTCAGAAGGCCATTCATCTTGAAGTCGCTTCAAATGTGTCCACTCACCCAAAATAATTTTTCCATCACTTGATCGGTTTTGTAATAACGGCAAAGAAGTTTCAAGTGTATTGCCCCAATCTTGCGGAAGCCTTAAGTACGAATCGAGATTGTCAGCAATTCCGCCGATTCTGTTAATATAGTTTGGTCGAGGATATGGCTCAAGTAAAAACAGATTGGGATCATAGTCTTTAAAGATAAATTCTATCAACCGCAAATCGGAATCTGTCAGCCTACCCGCATCGTATAATTCTGCTATAACTCTTGCTAAGGAATTTTTGCTTGGAAGAATTTGTGGTTTGTTGTGTGAATACATTAGATTTGTTTTTTCGAGAAAAACTGACAGATCCCGAGGTTTCAATGCCGCGCCATTAAATAGCCATGTTCTACCGCTTTCCAATTCTTTGAGTATCTCGACGGCTCGATACAGCAAGTTGTTATCCGCAACATTGGCAATTTCAGCAATTTTCCGAGCTTCAGTGTCCAATGGGCGTAGTGTTAATGCTGGGTCATTCAGCAAAATCGGCTCGTCACCATCTACAAGAGTATCTTCTGTGTGGTGAATAGCGATATCTGGCAAATGAATGGAATATATTGCAGGGAGGTCGCGTTCCAACCTTGGCAGAGACAGTAATTTCCCGTCAAGGCTCGATAATAATCTTGTAGCAATTATTCGGATAAAAATGTTCGGTGATTTTTGTAATTCAAGGATCTCATCTTTGTAATAGGTGATTTCGCTTGGCTTTTGCAGAACTGCTACTTCTAAAACCATTAGTCCATGTAATGCCAATTGATCGTGTCCTTGTAAGGCTCGGTGTAGTGCGCTTATTACTATTTGATTGCCTGCCAATACCAGCTTAGAGCAGACCTTTATTGCTGCATTAAAAATAGGATATGCGGGAAAATCCAAATAAAGTATCAGCAAGTCTGAAAGTGCATTAATATCTTCGTTTGGCTCTGGTTCTATCGATAATTCTAATATTTCTTCTAAATCGGGTTGTGCATCTACAACTATTCCTGAAAACAACTCATCCAAGTATTCATCTAGATCAGGCCACATTTTTAAATAAGGAACATCTTCAAATAATACTTGCGTAATTTCATCCAAACTATTGATCAATTGTTCTGGATAGCGGTAGCGTTCACTTATGTCTTGAGCAAAAAGCTTAATGGCTTCATGTCTTCCATTGGGACCCATTACCCTAATCATTTGTTGCAGAGCCTTATGTTTAACACCTCCATCCCAGTAGGTCAACCAGCCAGACGGGTTTGTTAATTTGATGGCTTTTTGAATATATTGCCTTGAATAATCAAAGTGACCTAACTGCTGAAGTCTTTCGCTTGCACCCGTATACACGCTTACTAAATGAGTCTCCTCATAAAATCTCTCATTTCTGCCTTCCATCAGATTGCATATTTCTATTACTTCTTCGATCTCTGACACTTTCCCAAATAAGTTAATTGCTAACTTATGCCATTCAAAGTAATTACTCTGGCGTTTTTCTTCATTTTCAAGTAGTGAGCGCAAATCACTAATTGTAGCCACCCTTGAAATAGCATTGCTCAAAGTGAGTTGCTCACCAGTCACTAAATGTAATATTTTATCTAGACTGCTCTCGCCTGATGTCTTTTCAACGTCGAAGTTGGGCCATGGAACATCTAAAGTATCAGGTTCAATGCCAATTCCGATAAGAGCAGTATGAACATCATCAAGCCAACCGATTCTTTGGTTTCTAACTACCTCCGTTTGTATTCTTTCAACCACATGTTTCGATAGGGCACGTGTATCTTTCTCGCCGAGAATTGCATTTGCACAGGTAAAAAACTTCTTTGCTAATTCTGCTGAGGTGGTCCTCGCAAACGGGAATAATAGATCATCCATTATCAGATACACGGCCAATACTGGTGGATTTTTCCCTTCCAGTGCAGAAATGAGCAAATGAACTATCCCCTCATCGTGTGTTATAGCCTCTCGCTCCAGAAAGTTTTTGTAAACTTTTATTGCCTTAACAGGACTAAAGTCAAATACGGATTGAATAGCAATCAACAGGGCATCGTCCACGCCTGAAGCAGTATCCTCAACGCTAAAGACCTGCCCAAGGAATTTTTTGATTCTCTGAACCGAGGTTGCCGGCTCTTGAAAATTTGTTTTTCGAATCCAATTCGCCCAACGGACTAATTGGTAATCCTTTTCAGAATAAACTCCTCTGGCGCAAACAACTAAGCTATAAAGAGTCGAAATAGCTTTTGCTTTTTCTCCCATTTGTAACCATGCAGTGGCTTGTTCTTCATATTCTTTGACCCGGCCATATACATCCAATCCTTGAAACATGAATCCTTCAATTCGTTCCATCTGTTTGCTTGCCCAGTCGTAATCTTTGTCGCGTTTTGCAACCGTCATTGTGACTGTGCGCTGAATTCTCGCCCGCCACACTTTTGTGGATTTCTCCCAACGGAGAGTAAATTCATTTTTGATCGCTTGTACGGTGTCTTTTCCATGCTTCAATGCACAAGCCACAATAATTTCTGAAATATCTTCTTTTGCACCTTCGGTATGGAGATGAAAAGTTGCCGAAGTAGTGTTCCAGCCGGTTTCCATTAAATCCAATATCCATTTTGTCCTATTCAAAAACACGTCAGGCTCATCCTTTGCTTTTGTATGTCCCTCCAACCAAATTTTTGCCAAAGTATAAGCTATCAGCGCAACTTGGCGTCTGGCTAATCTTGTTTCACCATCTTCGTATTCTTCAAAAGTTGTTTCTTGTTCCGCTTCCTTGATTAGTTGATCAGGACTAATATTTGGATCAAGCGCAAACTTCATTCTAGCATACCGAAAGTGTAAATTAAGTAGCTTTGGAGATTTATCCAAGGACGACGATTCTCTGTCGCTCAATGGAACAATGCTAATCTTTTTGAACCAAGCGACTGCTAGGTTTTTGAAATTCTCAACCTCAAGAAAGTATATTGCTTCAGCGATAGATAATAGATTGGATATCTTGTTGCGACCCGAACCATGTGAAGGGGGCTCTTCCGACTCCAATAAATCCAATAACAATTGCGTCGCTCGTTCATTTTTCCCGTTTTGACGCAGGTATCCTATACAATGGAGCAGGGTGAAATATCGACTTTGGCTGTCCCTTTTTTTGTCAAAAGCATCAAAATATAAATTCCAATCATCCCAATCGTCACGTTCGCAGCAACTTAGTGCGCCAATGTGTAAAAGCCAGTTCTGAAATTCAAGGCTTGCTTGCGCGACACTCTTATCTTTGTCATTCCATGATGGTTCTATCTGTATTCGCCTAATAAGTTGAATAGTTTCGAGGGGCGATCTAAGCAGACTCGCACTCTCCACCCACTCCGAAAGCAATTCGTGAAAATCCTGATGAAGAGCGTTGCGCTCCGAAATCACTCGACCAGAAAGATATTCCAGCGGTTCAGCGAGCTCAAAAATGCGGAGGGCTTCTTTCCTATTTATTGAATAGAGATTCCTGGCAAGTGATATTGCGGATTTGTCCTTTAGCCGCAGTCTTGCTCCATCTCTTGCATAATCAATAGCGAGGTTGCTCTTGCCCGCTTCAATCAATAAGTGAGGGAGGTTGGTATCCACCAACACATTCGAGCGTTGTTGTAAGGAGGCGCCGATTAGTGTGTAACGAACCAAGGCAACTGCATCCAGTAATTGTCCCGCTGATTTAATGGCCAATCTTACATCAGTTTCTATGGCATCGATTGGACGAAGTGTTTCAACTTGCGATCTAAACCAGGCATATTGCGCAATTTCTATAACACGTTTATGGTCGCCAGATTTGTAATAGTGATAAAGTGTTTCCCAATTGTAAGGAGCATCAGATTTTTCATAAAATTGGGCAAGCTGGAGATGAAAGTTTCGGTTAATTTGTTCTGAAGTTATACCAGGTAGATCGCTCGCTGTTCTTGTCTCTAAGAAAATGCGAAAGCTGTTATGGAAAAATTCCCACCGCCCTAGGCTATCTTTTGAAAAATATTGTCCGAAGGTTTGTTGTAGTTTTTTTAGCAACCTTTCATCTGCCCACTGCGCTACCCATTCCATCGGCATTGGACCACGAATCCTTGCAAGTAACCCCAAGAACTTTTCAAATTCCAAGTCATTTTCAATTATTTTCCAGTGTGAATAGTAATGTTCCTCAATGTCACCTTGATATGGGATAGTCTTTTCAAGAATCTTCTCATAATCATCTGACGATTCAGCTTGGAAAAGCGAACTTAGAAGATAAATTAGCGATAATGGGTGACCATCTACGATTTGATAAATTTTCTCATCAGATTTGTTGTCAAGGTCTGGCAAAGTTTGGTGAATGATCTCAAAAACATTTTGTGGGGTTAATTTTCCCATCAAAATTGTTCTCTCGTTTTGAGAAAAGGTCTGATGAATGCTAACAGGTAAATTCGGTAACTCTTTAGTCTGACTCCCTATAACAATGAATACGCCTTCGGGGATGGCATTTGGCAAAGGGAGATCGGTTATTAGCGAACGCTCGGGATGTTGCTCTCGCGCTATATGATCAAGGCCATCAATTAAAATAATAGATCTGGTTTTGGTTGCTTCATAATCCTTCCCCAGTAATAATAGTTGCTTGCTAAAAAGTTCCATTAATGCTGGTCTGTCTGTTGGATCAGGTTGCTCCTTTTCGCCGATGCCCAATAGTTGTATGCTAAACGTTACGTCATGATAAAAATTAACTGATTCCCCTCGTAACACAGAGGGATCTTGAGCGTCAGGCACATAAGCGTAGTACCGAATCAACCTTACTGGTAATGTTCGCAAGGTCTGAGTCAAGAATGTGGATTTACCCGAACCTGGTGGACCAAAAACTCCAATATACCCACCCTTTAACCTTTCTAGTTTCTCTTGAAACTCCACAACGGTATCTTGAATCGGTTTGTATAAGTATCTGGGTGCTTCGAATTCGTGTTTGTTCCTCAGTTCATATTTGCGTTTGTTTCTTTCTATTTCATCTTTAGATGGCTGATTTAGATTTATTTCGACCTTCTCAGCATTTTCGATATAAGTTCCGGTTATCTGAACATTACGAGCATATTCCCCTGGCGCAATTTGCGGATTTCCACCTGTCACATTAATACTTGTTAACTTTGAGTTATCATTTCTCTTAACAAGGTAAGCGCTAATCCATGTAAGTAAGTCTATAAGGACAGCTGCCCAATCCCGTATTTGTTGCCCTAGTCCCACAGGTTCAGCCGATGTTAGTGTATCAAACCAAAACGTAATGGAGGCAAGCAGTAATGCACTTCCAATAATCATCAACAAGACATACATCGTTTTTCGGAACATCGATATTGTCTCCACTACGGCTTCTATTTGAGACAGATAATCTGATTTTACAACACTTTCTTTCTCCTAATACCCCTCCGCTCTTACTCCTCTACCCTCTCCCCTCACTCCCCCGTCAGCACCCAGATATTCTTCATCGGCATGGCCTCGTGCAAAAACTCATGACTTTTGACCTGCTCGCGATCCATCCAATCGCGCGGCAGGTCGAAGCGGACCCACGTCCGCTTCATGTTGGCGGCGGACTCGTACTCCACCCAGTAACTGCTTTCCATCCCCTCATCCGTTTTTTGAGATTGTCCAGAATCCATAGAATCGAGAAGTCTCGCTACTGAGAGTATCTCTCGTTTTGGTTACTGGGTTATTCGAAACAGCAAGAAGAGGAGCAATCCCAACAACATCCCGGGCAACGCCGGGATCGAACCGGTCTGTCTGCGAATCCAAATTCTGCGCCAGACTTCCAAACCAAGTAAAGAAAGAATGACAGCAGGCAAAGGGAAAAGACATGCAAGTCCGCTGATGGCTAACAAATCTGCCCTACCGATGAGGCCCTTTCTATACCCATATCCGGTAAGCAGTACAGGCCACGTAGGTGGAAAAAACAAAAGCGGCAAAGCAAACCAGCCAGAAATATTTCGGAACAATCCCCAACCGCAGGCGAGTAGGACGATCCCTGTTTGTATTGGAGTTGCAGGTAGAGTAAGCAGGATCGTTCCAAGAAAAAACAGTTCGATGCCCGGTACAAGGCGGTAACGCAGATCAGCCAGGCTGAACAGGGTGAAGGATGCCAACGCAAAGGATTCGGTCAGAGTCATGATTTCTTATCTTCATCCTTGTCCTTGACCGGCATGAAAGTGATCATGCCCTGCACCTGGCTGGCATTGCCGAGTTCCGAAGCGCGGTACAGCGGGTCGCGCGCCTGGCTGATTTCCTCCGGATGATCCAGAACGGCGCGCACCATGCGGGCGGTGTCTTCGGGGTATTGCGCGGCAAGCGCATTCGGATCGAGACCGTGCTGGGAGATGTGAGGCGATAGGGCTTGAAAGCCGCGCTGGAAATCTTCAGTCGAGCCGTTGAAGTTGGATTGAATGGTGGAATTCACCGAAGGAGAAAATCCAAAGTCCTGCGCCTCAGTCCGAGCACCATTAAAGCGCTGCATCCGTTCGCCGAGTTCTGCCTGTCTTGCGGCCAGTTCATGCCCATGAGCAAGCGAACGGTTGTATGACGCGGGCGCGTGAAGCCCCAAGGCTTCGAATGTCGCCGCGCGCTGGGTGAGTTGCTGCGCCGCGTTCAGGTGACTCATGGCGGCTTCCCCGCCGCTTACTCCGCTCGCGGTTGTTGCAGATTCTGTTGCTGCCACACCCGTTCCGGCAACGCCCGCGACTCCGGCGCCTGCGCCGCTGGCAGCCAGCGCGCCAATCGAAACGATTTGTTGTGCCGCCTTGACCAGCTGACCAAACGCGTCCGCCGTGGTGGAGATGGTCATCTTTCCGAGAATGCCTGCCAGAGAAAGAAGCAATCCCGTCGCGCCCCACAGCCAGATCACGCGAAGGATGGCCGATAACAAGCCCTGCTGTCCGAACCAGGCGCTGGCGGCCATGCCAGCCTTGAAAATCCCTCCGGCAACGACGGGCAACAGAGCAATCAGGATAACTGCCTTCAGCCATAGCGAGCGCAGCCAGGTCGCCTGCGGGAGAACGCTGGCGATGGCAAGCGGAGGAGCGAGAACGGCCAGGATGAATAAGACGGCATTCGCAGAGGCAAAGGCAAGCAGCATTCCGCCAATCGCAAGCAGGGAGCCGACGGAAAGACCAATGGAGAGCAAACTGCCGAGGAAGGTCAGGTTGGCAAGGCCGAGCAGGACAGAGGTCGCTGCGGTGGACTCGACAAAGCTCACCGCCAGGACAGCTGTCTCGCCGATCACTTTTCCCACCATCCACCATCCGAGGCGGACGATCAGGTCGAGGAAAGGACCGGATACCACTGCCAGCACGCCCGCCGTGACCCAATCCCCGACCACCCGCAGACCGCTGTCATCATCGCCGAGCAATCGTCCCCAATGATAGAGCGCCAATCGTAATAGAAATAAAGCAGGAGCCAGCGCCGCGGCGACCGGCAGACTGGATTGAGCCACCTTGCTGTAATCGCCCTGGCTCGGAGCCTGAACGATCTCGCCGATCACCTGCGTCCAGCGCGCCACCTCCTCGCTCATAGCGCGCACTTCCTTGTCGGCGGCTTTGTCGAAGATGCCAGCGAGGGCTTCAGAAATCGTCTCGGCGGGAAACACCAGATGATGGAAGATTTGCGAAATACTGGTGATGGTCGAACCGCCGCCACCCTCCGGAGGGGGCGGGGTCGGAGTGGGAGGCGGGGTTGGCGTGATGTCATAAGCCGGGCTTGAGGCGTGAACAGGCGCGGCTGCCATCGCCAGACTGCTGAGGGACATCAGGGCGAGCAATAGGGCAAGGATGATGAAGGGACGGGCGCGTTTCATAAATTGGACAGGGCGTGAGGGGAAAGGAGGTTTTTCTCAAAACACAGGTTTTGGTATCCGCAGCTCTTGCAGATCGAAGGCTGGCGCAGGGCGTTCAAAGGTGGATGCGGTCCGTTCTTCGCCAGATCGGACAGGGATTGAACCATGCGTTCCAAATCCCTGTCCGCGAGGGTCTGGTCGTAATGCTGGACTTCGCCGGTTTCGCGATCCAGGGCAAAGACCGTCGGGGTGTTCGGCCAGGGTTGTTTGCTGGAGGAATTACAGCGCCGCATGAGCGCGAACCGCAGTTGGTCCTGTTCCATCCGCGAAACAAGCAACCCGATCCTGGTTTCCGTCACGTGACCGACTGGAACTTTCCACACCAAGACATCGAACTGCACAGGCAGTCGGGCGAAGGGCAGGACGAGCAGAACCTTTTCGCTGGAGAGGATGTACTCCGAGTCTCGCTCGATCTTCATCCCGATCCGCCAGTCCTGGGAAAGAAATGCCCATGTCCGCACGTAGATGAAAAGATTGCGCCAGTCTCCTCCGAGATTATTAATCGCATGTTGCGAACCAAAGCGACGCGCCATGTCAATTTTCCCACCGCGAAACAAGGGCAGGAGTTCGGGCGCTCGAACAGGGTTCTGGTTGCGATATTCCTCGACTTTGCGGACATATTCCCGGACATCGTCGATCAGATTTTCGAATCCATAGCGTGTGAGATGGTCCAGCAGAGTCCCGCCGCTGGTCAGGTCCTGCAGGGATTGCCAGACCGGATCGAACGGCGGTGTTGGGTCCGCGCCGGCCAACCACCAGCGCGCGGCAGCCGGACAGAATACGTACAGCATCGCCGAAAGGATCGGATGACCGCGCGCGTTATTGCGGTTGAGCAGGGCAAGGAAGAGGTCAGTGTACATACCAAGATAACAGAAGGAAGGGGAGGGTCCGCCATGCGGCGGGGGATTTCACGTCCGTCATCGGTTGTTTTCTGATGACTCGCCAGATGATCTGTGCAAAACCAGTCATGAAGAATGAAATAAACATGAAGAGAAGAGCGTGAGGAAATCCCTCGACCGGCAATGTCCACAGCAACGCCATCCAGAGTTTGACATCCCCCGCGCCCATCCAGCCTCCCGCCCAGGCCCACAACAATCCAAAACTGGCAAGCCATATTTCAAGGCGACCGGGAAAATGTGCGATCACTCCCGCCGCGAGCAGGGGTAGCGTGCACCAGTTCGGGATTCGTCGGGCGCGGAGGTCGTACAGGCTTATCGCCAGGGCGTATATGAGCAACCAGATCATTGGTTGCTCATCATATTTGGAATGGGGTAGAGGTATGGGGAATGTGTCGGTTTGAATTAGCGACAGTCAGCCTTGACGGGCGGGCATTCATGACTATAATACTTGTTGCGACCTGCCCCCCTCAGGCCGCAGCAGCCGCCGCAAGGCGGCTGTCTTTGTTGTGCGACCGCTGCAAAAAAGCGGGTTCTTGACGGAAGAACATTTGTTCTACTATAATCCCGGGCATGTCTATCTGGGATCGCTTGTTGTACCTGATAGGCTTGCGTCCAACGCCCGGCCCCCGAACCTATCGTTTCGATGCGAGTGACAGCCTGCAAGTCACCCTTTCGACAATTGCCCAAGACGAGGGTCGCCCTGAACACGAATTGATCCCTGAACTCCTGAACGCCGGCCTGACACAATACACTTCTCACGAAAGGTTATGGAAGAGGTGGGAGACTCTCTCCTCACGCGAGAAGGATGTGGTTGCCCTAGTTTGCCTGGAATACACTAACAGCCAGATCGCGGCCCGTCTGAACATCTCCCCTGATACGGTCAAGGCTCGGCTGGCAAATGTATTCCGAAAATTCGGCATACATAAGCGCTCGGACCTGCGCCTCCTGCTGGCGCATTGGGATTTCAGCGCGTGGGAGAGGTAGGTATTTTTTGGTTCCTCCCCTCCAGGTGAGGCTGCGAACGATCTCCATCCCCATATCTGGCGCACCCGTTTCTTACCCGAAATATCCCCGTCAGGGGACTTTTTGTTTTCCGTGTATGCCTGTATTCTGACGGCATGAATATTCTTCCCGTTCTCAAAACCGGCCGTCTGATTGCCCTCTTTACGCCTCACGCGGGGCGCGAGGAAAGCATGGCGCTGATTGCCGAACTTGCCCTGCGCGGCGCGGTCACTGTGCTGGACGGCGGCAATCGTTTCATGCCTTATCGGGTGGCGCAGCTGCTGCGGCGCAACACCGTGGACCTCGCCTCCGTCTCGAAGCGCGTGTTTCTCCGCCGGGCGTTCACCTGCTACGAAATGAATTCCCTGCTGGCGGACACGCCCGCATTCCCCCAGCCCTATATCGTCCTGGATTTGCTGCACACCTTCTACGACGATCACGTCCCCATCGGTGAAAGCAACCGTCTCTTGATATCCTGCCTCGGGCAAATCCACCGGCTGGGATTGTCTGCCCCAGTGGTCGTCACCCTCGCGCCGCCGCTGGCGGAAGAGCGCGCCTTTCTCATCGAACAAGTCTGCGCCGGCGCAGATCAGTTATTCACACCTGGGGCGGATGTACCGCGTTCATCTCAACTGAGCTTGTTCTAACTTGATACTTGACACCTGAAACTTGGCACTCATGGGCCGCACCGTCATCACCATCACTCAGCAGTTGAACGAAACCGAGAGCATGTTGTCTCGCTTCCGCAGGACCCTGCGGCGGAGCGACCAGTATATCTTCGACGGTCTCTTTGCCGCCGCGCGTCGGCACATCGCCGCGATCGGGCAGGCGGAGTCGCTTCTGCCATTCGAGTCGGCATTGCTCGCCATGTTGCTGGAACAGGCAAAGGAAATTGCGGTTCTCCAACAGGAACTCGATGAACTGAAAAAGAAGCGCACGTGTTGATTGACATAGCCGTGTCGAAACATTTGTGTTGACTAGCATAGCTGTGTCGAAACATGGATGAGGCAACTGGCTGGCTGTTGGATGTGTACGCGGACACGGAAGGCGGGATCGTGCTGTGGCTGCTGGCGGACGACGACAAACGCCTGCGCCTGCGCATGGACTTCGACGTTATGTTTTACGCCGCGGGGGATTTCGCTCTCTTGCGCCAGGCATGGATGTACTTGAAAGAAAAAAATGTAAAACTGGAGCGCGCAACCCGCCGCGATCTCTTTCTCGGCAAGCGCGATGTATTGGCAATTACCACATCCAACCCTACGGAACTCCCCAAAATCTTTGCAGACCTTTCGCGACGATTTCCATCGTTGGATTACTACGATGCCGACATCCCCCTCAGCCTGCGATTTATCGCGCAGACGGATACCCATTTATTGGGACGCTGCCGCGTCGAACTGGATGGTGAACGGGTTTGGTCCATTGAGCCTTTGGACTCACCCTGGGAGATTGACCCGGCTCCCATCCCTCTGCGAATCCTGACTCTCAGCCCGGATGAGAATCCTGTGGTTCGCAAACCCAGGAACCTTCGCGTTGGAAATAAAGAGAAAGAATACAGCCTGTCGCTCGAACCAACTCGGGCTTTTCTGATCAGCCTGAAGTCCGACCTGAAACGCTTTGATCCCGACCTGATCCTGACCGACTACGGCGACACGTGGTTGTTCCCGCAGTTGAAAATCTGGTCGCAGGAGAGCGGGCTTGATTTGAATCCCAATCGCGATGAGGATAAACAAGTCCTGACGCGCCGCGCCGATAGTTATTTTGCATACGGACAGTTGATCTATCGCGGCGCGCAGGCGCATTTGTTTGGCCGCTGGCACATTGACCGCAGGAACGCCATGTCGTTTGGGGAATATGGTCTGGAAGGCGCGATGGAGCAGGCGCGCGTCACAGGTCTTGGCGTGCAGGAGATGGCGCGCAAATCCCCCGGCGCAGGGATCACTGCCATGCAGATGCTGACCGCATTGAGAAGCGGCGTCATGATCCCCGTACAAAAACAGCAGGTCGAAGGGAGGAAGACGCTGGCTGACTTGATCCGCGCCGATCATGGCGGGCTGATCTATCAGCCCATTATCGGTGTGCATGGCAATGTGGCGCAGATTGATTTCTCCTCCATGTATCCGGCGATCATGGTCAAGCACAATATATCTCCGGAAACTGTCGGCAAAGAAAATGCGCCGGAAGGATTGGTCCCCAAAACCTTGCGACCTCTTTTGGAAAAACGCCTGGCGCTCAAGAACATTCTTTCGGACCTCCATCCGCGCGATTGCCGTATCGAAATCCTCAAGGCGCGCGCCGCGGCGCTCAAGTGGCTGCTGGTGGTTTGCTTTGGGTATCTGGGCTATAAGAATGCCCGCTTTGGAAAGATCGAATCGCACGAAGCCGTGACTGCCATGAGCCGCGAGTTGATGCTGCAGGCAAAGGAAATCGCGGAGGATATGGGATATGTTGTTTTGCACATGTATATTGACTGCCTGTTTGTCCAGCAGGAGGGTTTTCATAGGTCATTGGATTTTGCACCGCTGATGAATGCCATTGAAGAGAAAACGGGCATCCCCATTGCATTGGAAGGAGTCTTCAAGTGGGTGGCTTTCCCGGCTTCCAAGCGGGATGCGCGTGTACCCGTGCCTAATCAATACTTCGGCGCTTTTCAGGCTTGCACTGAGCCATGTCGAAGTGATGGGACGATCAAATATCGCGGCATTGAATTGAGAAGACGGGACACAACCATGTGGGTGCGAAAGATTCAGTTGGCGGCGCTCGAAATTCTCGCACAGGCGGACACGCCGGAGGAACTGGCGGGCTATATCCCCGACGTGTTCGCGCTGGTCGAACGCGCCAGACGCGACTTGAAAGCCGGCCGCGTTCCTCTCGAAGAGTTGATCGTCAGGCAGAAATTGAGCCGCGTTCTGGATGGATACAAATCCCCCTCGCCCGCCGCACGCGCGGCAATGCAGTTGAAAGCGATGGGCAGGGAGATCGCGCCCGGTCAATCGGTTGCGTTCCTGTTTACGCGCGGCGGTTCCGAGGTCCACGCCTGGGAGCTTGGAGAGGCGCTGAACCCCGGAAGATTGGATACGAAAAGGTACTTCAAACTGCTGGATCGGGCGATACAAACTGTGCTCGATCCGCACAGACGATCATGTGTTTCGGAACGATTGTTGTGAAAGGATCATTGCCCCGGCCACCCGATCTGGCCCTGTCCTTCACGCACGGCCCAGTAGATGATCCCGCCCCAGTTCCACGAGCGTTGATATTGCGGATTGTTCACGCTGCCCGCTTCATCCATGCGCCGCAGGGTTAAGTTGTTATCCCAATAGGCGTCGGGCGTGCCATCGTTATTCACGTCTGCCATTAATGCCGCAGGCAGGTTCGCCACGGCAGACGGCGGGATCTCGCCGCCGCTGGAATGCCGTTTCCATTCATAGCCAACGACTTCCTTGTGACCTGTTCCACCTCCACAGTTGTACTTGCCGTTGCCATTCGGGCCGGCAACGCAACCCTCGACCGCCTCATACTCGTAATAGCGCAATTCCCAAAACAGTTTGTAGGGCGCGCGGCCGTTACCAACAAACAGAGGCATGTCACCTGGTAATTCCTCGAGACCGCCGATGCTTCCAGCCAGGGGACCGGCGCCCACTGCGGGATGCGACGGCACTTCCCATTGAATGGATTGGCTGGCGCCGTTGGGCAACACCAAATCTCCGATGTGGGGCAAGGTTACGAACATCGGACCGGCTGGTCGCAGTGTGAGGATCAAACGCAAATCCTGCCAGTCGCCTACTTGCGGATTGTTCGGCGAGCCACCGCCATTGGAGATGTAAGCGACGCTTCCTGAGCCGTTGGACTCTGGCAGTCCCCCGTTTCGGACCGCTGTCGGCCAGCGAACCAGAGTCGCGGGATACGGACGCACGTCGAGATAGATTTCAGGAAAGGTGACGCGCGCGCTGACATTCCAGCCGCTGTTGGTGCATGTGATTCCGCCAGAGTTCACAGAGAACGTAGTGCAGGGATGCTGAGGAGGCGAGGTATCTGGCACATCGCAACTGATGGTGCCGATCTGTTCGGAGATGCCAATGACCTCGCCCGTGCAATTGTCCACCCGGATGGGGTGAACTTTGCACGTGCTGGTGCTGGCGTCATACTCAAGCACTCTGAATGCCATGTGATTGCCAGGCGTGCAGGCGCCTCCATTGCCATTATTGTTTCCTCCACCATCATCCCCCCCGCCTCCATCGTTCCCGCCTCCGGTGGTGCAGATGATGCTGCCGTCCGGCTGGAAGGAACACGAAGGAGCGGACTGCGCCCGAACCGAGGAAGGCTGGACGGATAACAGCGCGATCAAAAGAAGGAACAAAGTGATGCGCTTCATGGCATCCCTCCTTCCTGTCCAGCGGATAGCGTGTTGAGAATGAATTGCTTTTCGTTCTCATCCGTCAGGCTCTGCCAATTCTCGGGCAGAGGATGCATCGGCAGGCGGTGAAAGGTCATCAGCCATTTCGCGTCCCAGGGTTGTGAGTCGTACAGGGTTGCTATGGTCAGGCGGTCGCTGGCGTTCGCCCGCGGATCGGTAATCTCCAGTTTCGGTTCGGTCTGTGTTCCCAGCCAAACCCAGTACCCGTCGGATACATAACCGAACAACAGGAACGAACGCATGGGCGTCGCGGGCGAGGTATAGGTATGACCGTTCAGTGAATAAACAATGTGCGTGTTTTCGGCATCCTCCACCACGATGCAGACCACCGGATAATCGCCGCCCCAGATTTCCACGCGATTGCCGGTGATGGTGGAGGTTCGGAAACAGCCGCGCAAGGCGTAGGTCACGGCGGGTTCGCCGTGGTTATTCAACCGCCATTCCGTGAAGTCGGGATTCGGCGGGATGAAACTGACCGGCACGTCCACGAGTTCATCCGCATCATTGGGAATGGTGACCGCCTCCAACTGTCTCATCGGCATTTCGGTGAAGCCGAGCTGTTGGGTGGCATCCGCGCGGCTGTACCCTTCGCGGACTGCCAGCGTCCAGGCAATCGTTCGTTCCAGTCCCTGATACACACAGGCGGGCTGGATAACCTGGTGATTCTCGCTGATCAAGGTTGGCGTGAGAGACCACTCTGCTGGATCGGTGGGACAGCCGGATGACACATTTCCCTGCGGTTGTGAATCTGTCGGTTCATCCGTTTCAATGACTGGCGTGGTTATCGAAACAGAGACCGGAGTTGCCTGCACCTTACTCATCAACAAATACCGGTTAAGACCTGCCATGCCTCCTGCCGTGAGCAGCAAGAGCAGAATCAGCCCGGTGATGACCGTGTAGATGCGAGGCTGCCTCTTCCCGGCAAGGTCCTGGTACGTCAATCCATCCAGGATCGTTTTCCAAAGTGAATTCATTCTTCTCCTAAAAATCATTGATCGCCGCGCGTGACGCCGTGCGCCAGATACCCAATGGCGCGCACGGTCACCCAGCGGGTTGGCAGTAAATACCCTGCAGAACGGACCCGCGCAGTGACAAAGCAGGCGGGCCGTCCCTGGTGTCTTCCGCAAGAGACTGAGTTGAGTTGTGCGTAACCCGGTCGTTGGGCATTGAAGTAGGTGGCGGCGATGCCATTACCGGCGGTCGTGGCTGTGATCGTGCCATCCGGCAATACGGTGATCTCTTGAGCGCCGGCATGGGCGGCGAGGTCGGCAACAGCCACGGTCTCCATCACGCGCGCGTTCGTCAGCATGTAGTCCAGGATGCCCAGCAAAAAGAGGGACATGATGGGCATCAGGATGGCAAACAGCAAAATGGACTGGCCTCGTTCACTTCGTTTCAGTCTCATCGCCACCTAGCCTTCCACGTCTCGGAACGCGAGATGAACCACTCGCTGTTCCATCCGCCTTGACTCAATCCAAGCAGTCCATCAAACAGGGTCGGCACTTGAAAGGAAACCAGGCAGCGGCCCGGCAAACCCGGACCGCTCGGGGGTGTGACTTGCACCCGGTATTGCACGCCCGCCGTGGCGGACCAGTCTGCATTCAAGGTCTTCCAGGCGACATTCACCGCGTTGCGTTGTGCGCGTGATGGATCAGGGGACTGCGAGAGGAATTGCGAACAGGCATACGCCGCGGCGGTCGCGGCAGTGCGGGCGCGATGAGTCGGAATCCAGGCGAGCAGACCGAAAGCCATCAGGACAGCCAGCATTGCAAACAACGCGGTTTCTGCCAGCGCCTGGCCGCGTTCACCATTTCGATGACGAACCCTCATTCGATGCCTCCAGCGGGGGGTGGTCCGGGATAGAACCGCCATAAGCGAAAATGGGTCGCGGCGCGTTGGGCTTCGATCAGGCGGATGCCAAAGATCCAAGCGCGTGAGTCTTCCACGCTGATTAGCGAGCGCACCTGGCGCGGACCGTTCTGACCGGCGTGGATGTGATTCGCGAGGTCAGGCCACAATACGTTATCCCTGGCATGTTCCGTCGCCGGCGTGTTGTACGAACCGGAAGCGACGCCCGTGATAAACACACCCCAATCCGTAGAGGCGGAACGAAAGGCGTAGAACGCCGCAAAGGTCATGCCGAACAGGAGCAGGATCAGGATCGGCATGACCAGCGCAAACTCTGCCATCGCTTGCCCCTTTTCCTTCCCGCGAACCATTTATCCGCCTCGCGCCATGCGCAGGGCTTCGATGCCGGCTTCGAAGGCGGCGATCAGTTCATTGCGGTAGCGGGCGATCACGGCAATCGCGACCACCCCGACCGCGCCCAGGATCAGGGCGTATTCGGCGAAGTCCTGACCATCCTCTTCGCGAAGGAAGCGTTGCAACAACTTGAACATGGGAATCTCCTTTTGAAAATAAAAATCGGCTGGCAGTCAACCTGCCAGCCGAGATAATAAAGATTCATGTCAAGGGGATGTCGCTTCGTGTCGCTTGTACCCGCCCCAAGATCAAATAATTTATCCTGAAATCAAAATCCTAGGGCGATATTGCAGGGCCTCCGCCAGATGCGACGGCTGGATGTTCTCACTCCCCGCCAGATCCGCAATCGTGCGCGCCAGTTTCAATACACGGTGATAGGCGCGCGCGGATAGATTCATCTGAGTCATAGCCGAACGCATCAGTCTTTCGCTTGTTTCATCCAATTTGCAGAATTTACGAATTTCTGTAATGCGCATGTCGGCATTACAGGTAATGGAATACGCCGTTGAGTTGCCTGAATGATCGAGACCGGCAAAACGTTCCCGCTGACGTTGTCGCGCAGTTTCCACTCTTTGGCGAATGACCGCCGACGGTTCACCAAGCCGGTCGCTGGAAAGTTTCTCGTAATCCACGCGGGGCACTTCGATGTGAATATCAATCCGATCAAGCAGGGGACCCGAAAGCCGCTTCTGATACTTTGTCACCACGGAGGGCGCGCAGGTGCAGGGTTTCACAGGATCGCCATACCAGCCGCAAGGGCATGGGTTGGTCGCGCTAATCAGTTGAAAGTTGGCATTGAAGGTGAGCGAGCCCTGCGCGCGGCTGATAGTGACCACCTTGTCCTCCATCGGCTGGCGCATGACTTCCAGAACGCGGGTGCCGAATTCGAGAAATTCATCAAGAAACAGAACGCCGCGGTGCGCCAGGGAAATCTCACCGGGCTGGGGGATGTTCCCGCCCCCCACCAAGCCCGCGTGACTGATCGTGTGGTGCGGGGCGCGGAACGGGCGGTGACGGATCAGCGGCGTGCCAGGCGGTAGTTGATCTGCAATAGAGTAAATTCTGGTGACCTCCAATGATTCTTCCAGTGTCATTTCCGGCAGGATGCCGGGCATGGCGCGTGCCAATAAGGTCTTCCCAGATCCGGGCGAGCCGATAAGAAGACAATTGTGGCCTCCTGCCGCGGCAACTTCCAGGGCGCGCTTGACGTGTTCCTGCCCTTTGATTTCCGCAAAGTCCGTAGGAACAAACGCAGGCACCACTTCCTCTCCAGAAGGTACATAGGGTTGGATTGGATGGCGACCGGATAAATGCTCAAAGAGGGATGCGAGCGTTTTTACCGGGATGACTTCCAGATCGGGGATCAAAGCTGCCTCCGCCGCGTCCGCCTCCGGGACGACGATCCTTTTGTACCCCTGTGCTCGCGCGGTGGCAGCCATCGGCAGTATACCCCGTGTGTGACGTACCAGCCCGTCGAGGGAGAGTTCGCCAACCACCAACGTGCTTTCCACTGCCTGATGAGGAAGATAACCCGAAAGAACAATCACCCCCAGCGCGATGGGCAAATCATACGCGGGACCTTCCTTGCGGACCGAGGCTGGCGCAAGATTGACCACCACTCGTTTGCGGGGAAATTCCAGACCGGCGTTGCGAATGGCCGTCTGGACACGCTCGCGGCTTTCCTGCACCGCGGCGTCCGGCAGGCCGACGATGGTCATGCCGGGCATGCCGCTGGTGTAATCCACCTCAACCTCGACGATCACGCCGTCGAGTCCGACAACTGCGCATGAAAAAATCCTGGCAAGCATGGGGATATTTTACATGATGTGGACGGATATAACGCGGGCGTATCAAATCTGGAAGTTTATCAGGTCATGCAGCTGGCTGTATATCGTTCGATCTTATAAAAACCCTGAATTTAATCACGGGCAAAAAGCCCACCGCCTGATCAGGATCGGAATTCCGGCAGTCTTTCTTTGGTAAAGTCATTATGGCAGATGCCGCTATATGGGGATTCCCGCCTTCATTCTCAGGTCTTCCCCTGGCAACGACCATTGCGGGGGGATTTAATATCCTTCCGGAAGTCTACTGATCCAATCCTCTCCAAGGCGAATTTCAATGTCCACAGTTGAGGTTGGATCGGTCTGGATAATGATCTGCGAACTTCCTGCTCCGAATAGCTCTGCCAAATATCGCAGGGCATATAACTTCGGGGAATAGGTGATCAATACTGTGCGACTGGATGCGCCGGTAGGAATTCCGTATTCCACCACCTGCATACCCTGAGCCGTCAGGAACCTGGCGGTGCGCTCCTCCAGGCCGGCGCTGTAGGTGTTGTTGATGATCCTGACCTTCGCCTCATCCGCCTGCATCAATGATTGCACATCCCCCTGCGCCAAGGGGCTCACCGGACCTCCGGGGACGAAGATCTCATCCCGCAGGATGCGAATCAAATCAGGAACGGGACGCAGGACGCTGGCAGGGATTCCGTTGAGGGTCGTGTCCGCCGGGATCGCCATGTTGGAATCGATCACACCCTGCTGGATGCTTTCCATCGGAATGTCTTTTACAAGCATCGCCAGTTTCAAAGCGTCTTCAAAGGACATGTTGGTGTGAATGCCGGACGAAAACTCCGCATAGATCTGCGGAGCCTGCGCGATCAGTTCGGGAAAATAGGCGGGATCGAGCGCCTTATCCCGGATCGCCAGGATGACCTCCTGTTGGCGTTTGGCGCGCCCGAAATCGCCGCCGCTGCATCCTTTGGACTCATCGCGGCAACGCGCGTATGCCAGTGCGCGCTTGCCTGTGAGATGGCGATAGTCGCCAGGTTTCAGCACGAAATGATCCTGTCCAGGACCTGCGGGATCGAGCACCATGCGTTCTTCGACGTACACATCAATCCCGCCAATCATATTGATAAACGAAACGAACGTCCCAAAATCCACCTGGACATAGTAATGGACCGGAACACCGATGAATTGAGAGACGGTTTCCATCGCCAGCCCCGGTCCGCCTCCCGGCAGTTTGGCGGACTCCCCGATGGTCCAGGCGGTGTTGATGCGGCTATAGCCGAACCCTGGAATGTTGACCCACATATCGCGCGGGATGGACAACATGCCGGCTGTTTTCGTAACCGGGTCCACCGTCAACAAGATGATGGTATCCGTGCAAGCCGGGCAGTCTTCGCCGCCCGCGTCGCCGCCCCGCAATCCAAAGAAGGCGATGTTGATGCGGCTGCCGCCATCCCATTGCGGAATCTCTATCGCGGGCGCTGAAACTTCAGGGAGCATCGGTTCGGCCGGCAGATTGACATTGTAAGGATCAGGCAAGCCGGATGGATTGGAAGGCTCTGCGGAACAGTAAGAGGGGGGAATGCCGGGGAGCGCGGTCAGCTGCCAGCAGGCTGTCAGGCGGCGCACAAAGAAAAAAGTCGCTATGGCTGCAATCAAGGCGAAGGACCAATACACGATGGCTCGCCAGGAGGGATGATAGAAGGCAGGCTCTTTGAATGATTGTGACATGGGCTACAACAACCCTGCCCCCATGAATGGTGCAAGGATCGCCAGCACCAATCCCAGCACCGCCATCACGCCAAATAGGCCTGCGCGCTGGCGAACGAGGGCTGCGCGGGCTTCGGTCGCTTCCACTACCGAGCGATGGACGGACTCCTGCAAGCCCTGCACGCTGGATAACACCGGACGGTTGTTGGCAAAGAAGTCGTAGATGTCCCGGAGGAAAAGATTTGCTTCCACATCCGCAGGGTCGGGAAGATGCGCGCGCGTGACCTCGATTGCTTTCGTAAAATCCTCCACTTCCATGCGCGCCACCAATAAGCCCAGCAGATTGCAGAACGGCCCACCCACTGTCGACGCGCGCCGCAATGCTTCCTGCACGCCGACACCCGAAGATAGCAATGAACTCAATACAGATAGTCCGATCAGCATGTTGTTCCGCAACCCCTCTGCGCGCTTCTTTGCCAGAGTCTTCAGGCGCACGTAAGGCCGGCGCAATCCGAGGAAGATAAAGATCAAGGCAATCACTGGTGCAGCCACGATGATGCTCATGGCGGCCAGCGCGCCGGCGAGCAACCCTCCTACCGTCAGGAAAATAGAAAAGTCGCGGATTGCAACCGCGTAGAACTCGCCAGGCGTGTCATAAGGATAGCCGGCGCGCCGCAGGAGGCTGATCACATCCGCTGTGTTCTTCGCCTGGCTCGGATCGAAACGCCCGGGTAAAATCGCAACCAATAGCGCCTCCCAGGTTGAACGTCGTTTCGCTGAATTGAGTGTATGGGTATTCATCAGGCGGTTACTGCCGAAAGTACCGAATGCAGCTTGGAACACAGACAGCACTTCAAAAGCCAGCACGCTCAAACTAAGCGCTCCAAGAAATGCAAAGAAAGTCATGAAGTTTCTCCTTCGGGAATGTCAAGCCGGAAGTTTAGTACTTTCTGCAAAGGGGCTTCGCCCGGCTGTCGCCCGCGAAACTTCTTGCTGAATAGCGCGCGGCGCAAGGCATCCATGTGTTGCTCATTGCGTGCAACGCCGTGCGGCGGGCGCGGCTCGGCGTCTTTCAAAGCGCCGCTGCCTGATTCCCAAGTTTCCCCGCCAAATTCGCGCGGCCAGAGCGGGAAGGCATATTGGTCCCATTCGGGCAGGCGGTTGTTTTTCACCGCCCGGTGCCACTGCCAAAGGGCTTCGAACCGCGGACCCCACAGTCCCCACGCCAGGTTAATCTGTATGGCTTCGTTGCGTAATAGACCGAGCGTTTCTGTGCAATGATGGCAGATCGGAACGGCATTCTCCGGCCTCTGGTAACGCCAGGCAATTTCAACAGGGGCGTCCGGGGCTGGATTCAGGATCGGGCGCCACGAACCGGGCTTGCCGCAGCGCATACAGTGATTCGGGAATTCGTGCCGCCAGGGAACGCCGGCGACCGAGGCGGCCACCAATTCGTCGAGATAAGGCTCCTCCGCTTGCAGGACGGAATAGGAAAGTTTCACCGCCCCCAGAGGCAGGTTCCAGGCGCGTGAGAAATCCAGCAGAAAGCCGGCCGAACTCACGATCTGCCCGCGCTCCCACGCCTCGAACTTTTTTCTTTGGACCTCAGGTTGGACCCCGCTCGGATGCGCCTCACGGATGCGGCGGATGTCGGCCACGGCTTCCGCCAGCAAAGCGAATAACAAACTGTCAATTCGTGAGCCGGCATCCATCGCTCCCAGTTGAGGCAGATTGGGAGCGACGGAAAGAATGGTATTCACATAGGGCCGGTAATCCACTTTCGGCCCGGTTTCGATCACATAACGACAGGCGGGCAATTTGAGGAACCTCCATTTGGAAATGACTTCGTCGAACAGCACTCGTCCCTCTGCGCTCAGAGCAACGATCCGCATCGGCGGGCAGAAGAAGGTGTGAAAGGTGCGCGCTTCGTCCGTGGGGTAGATGAAAGCCAGGACGTCGCGGGTCAGGTTTTGCATGAACATCGCGCCGAAGGCGCGTTGATCCGAGGTAACCATGAATTGAAGTTGCATTTTATGAGTTGTCTCCTTCGCCGAAGAGGATCGTGCGCACAGCTGTCAGGCGAGGGTTATTGGAGCCCATTGTCTTTCTCCAGGCGTGCGCGAGCGGGTGATTGATTTGTTTGGGGAGTTCGTAGGTTCGTGTGGAGGTTGAGTCGATCAACATCAGGAGTTCACGAGGCGGCAGATCAGCAAATTGCCGGAAGACCCCGCGCGCTTCGCGAAATGGATGTTCTCGCAGACGGCTGATGGCGTAACCCAAGGGGTCGGATAGATTCCCGCTTTGCGGGCTGGCGACGTACAGCACCCACGAGACAAAGGCGTGCACGGAGGCCTGGACTTCCAGCAGTTCGCGCTGCACTTTGGGATGCACGTCGTTTTGTTGAAGGAGGGTTTCCAGCTCCCAAAAATCAGGGATCGCCGTCACCGCCGCCGTTTTATTTTCGTGTTGGGTGGTGGAAGTGTTCTCTTGATGAGTGTTTATGGGGTGTTTAAAAGAGTTTAAATCAGTGCCATTTGCGTCTACCATATTGTTGCCATTTGCGTCCACTAATCCTTCCATCTGCGTCCGGCTATTGCTACCATCTGCGTCCACCCTATTCCTGCCATTTGCGCCTGCCTTATTCGTTCCATTTGCGTCCAGCGGTTCATCCAACAGAACACGATAGGTACGCGGCATCGTATCCACGCGCAAGTCCAAATATGCGCTGCCTCCAGTTGATTCGATCTCAACCAGAAAACGAGTCAGATCCCCGCCGCGCTGCTCTGTAACCCACCCCATGTTCAACCATGCCTGCACAGTCTTATAACGCCTCGATCCAATGAGTTCTGCCATCTCCTGATAGCCCCGCTTGAACGTCACCACTTCCCGCCGCTCGCCCGTGCGTGAATTTAAGTACGCCATGTCGCGCGCGACTGTCACCAGCCAGGCTTGCGCCGGCGTCAGGTTGAACTGCCTGATTGTCTCTGTGATGAAATAATGCGTGATGTGAATGTCTCCCAGGCAGTTGATGATCCGGCGATGCAGTTGCTGCGCGAGACGATCTATTTCGGGAGAATAGGTTTCGCCGGCTTCACATCGCGCCATGTCCATGACGGTGTTGAATTGGATATTGGATTGCTGCAACTCCACCGGTGAAAGCAACTCCATCACAACTTCCGCGTCGAGCAATTCCTGCAAAGCATCGGGCAGCGATGCTCCGCTGTTCAGCAGTTCCTTCAATCGCGCGTACACGGCCGCGGCATCGGCGCGTGTCAATCTGGGAGCCATACAAACCTGGTAACGGACCGGCCGGCGATGCGGGCGTCCATCCCGCCCGCGGCGGTAGTGGCGCTCGCCCTGCGGGTCCACGCGCTGCACCAATCCGTGTAATTCAGATTGAATCTCCTTATGCCGCAAGGACCTCCAGAAGGCGCCAAAGCTCAACCCGCTGAAACGCATGACCTCGCGGCTGTGAAGCGCCAGACCCGTTTCTTTTCTTTCCGAATGCACCTTCCACGCCGCCTGGTGAAAGCCGATGTACAGCCAGACGGCTTTGGGACTAATCTCCGTCCCCAGCCGGCGGAGATACCCCTTCACCACCACCTGTTTGTGCGGCTGGACGATCTTGTCGTAGTCCAGCCACTGTACTGGCTCGATGGCAATTTCCGGTTCATCGTTCTCTTCGTCAATAGATTCCATTTCCTCTTGGGGGTGATCCCCAACCACGAACCGAACGGAAACAGATTGATTGAGGATACCGATCAATAATCGCTGCACTGTGCTCGCGAGGCGTGACTCCAGCCAGTCGCGCGCGTAAACATTGCGCGTGGAAACTATCATCACGCCATCTTCAAGCGACAGCGGTTCCGTATCGCGCACCCAGGTATCGAAGGAGGCGCGCGGCATGTCCAGTTGGAGTTGATTCAGTATGGATTGCCAGACCTGCTCTGGATTCATCGGCATCGCTCCCTGTGGCAAATAGAGCCGTTTTTGATTCCCCATCCTGCAAGACCTGCTTGCCGAGAAGCGCGTCTCCTGAGCCTTCCTGTGCGTTCGACGCGGGCGGCAGGGTAGGCGGAGAGGTGGGCGGAACGTAGGCGAGGCGCAGGCGGCGCGTCCACGTTGCCGCCCACGTTCTTTCGATTCGAGAAATGAACAAATGAGTTTCTGGCGGAATTCATTCCTCGCCTCCCTGCAGCAATGTCATGACGGTGACTTTTTCAACCGGCTCGAGTCTCAGCAGGCCGGCTTCGTGCGCCCGCAGTCCATATCGAAGGAGGGCAGATACCAGTTCCCCCACTGGCACGTTCAATCCTTCTTCAGAGGCTAATGCTGAAATCGTCCGTTTGAGATCGGGAGTGAAATTGCGCCAGGAGGTGATCACTCGCCAGGATGGTCCTGATGATTTACGTGCTTTGGGTTTTCCTTTCATTGGATAAACTCCTGAAATTTGAGATGAGGGATATAACGTCATGCGCATGCGGTATGGATTCGGGCGTGGGCGAAGATCCAGATCGCCTTCCTCGTATGCGCGCATTGCGTGTTCCAGAATGCGACTAGCGACCTCGCCTTGAGGCACGCACAATTCCGCCGCGATGGATTTCACCTTCATTACCAGTTTGGACTCCACGCCGCGATACACCACCTTGCAGTCCAGGTTTTCTTTTTCCCATTGCCGGCTGCGTTTGCGCGGCGACGCTACGCGTAAAGAGTCGTATATGCTGGGCGGATGAACCGCAGTTGTATTTGAGGTATCGAATGGATTCCGCCTCTTCGACATCCCGCCTCCCTAGAACTTCATCACCAGTTGGGTCAGCGCCTGGTATTCCTTGGCGGCGCGGCACAAGGGGTCCATTTCGAAGATGGTCTGTCCCTGCGCGGCACATTCCCGCAGAAGCGTCGCGCGATGGATGGGAGGCAAAACGCTGGTGTCGAAACGCTCGCGCAAATCCTCCATTGTTGCTTTGCTCTCGCGGGTTTGTTCGTCATAGAAGGTTGGCAGGATGCCCAGGAGATTCCCGCGCCAGTTTTTCTTCTCCTGCAAGATGCTCATCATGAGCAGAACTTTTGCAAGCCCATCCGCGGAAAGAAATTCGGTGGCTGTGGGAACGATCACGAGATCGGAAGCCCACACCGCTCGTTCTTGGATTCCGCCAACGCTGGGAGCAGTGTCAAAGATGATGTAATGCAATCCTCCCTTGAAGAAACGGCTAATCGAATTTCGGATGGCGGAGATGGGTTGGTCCTGCGCGTTAAGCACGGTTTGGGCTGCCATTATTTGCTGGTCGCCGGGCAAGAGATACAGCCCTTCCCGACCTGAGAAGCGCACCCACGACTGAACGAACGTCGTCTCCTGTGGGGTTGCGCCCATTGTGAGCAGATAGAAAGCGCCCGGTTCGGGGCTGCGTCCAAGCGCCGTGGCGCACTGACCTTGAGGGTCGAGATCGATTAGCAAGACACGTCTCCCTTTTTGTGAAAGGCCATGCGCAAGGGATACAGCGGTAGTGGTCTTTCCGACCCCGCCTTTTTGATTGGCAATACAAATTGTCTTTGTAGGCATGGATTACTCTTTCAATACGATCGAATTCAATACGACTATTTCTGTCATGGTTCAGAACAACAGAAAGAAACAGATCACGCCAATCAGGATGCTTCCGATGAAGATCGCGACGCCAATAGCCATTCCTGCAACCATGTCAAGACACTCCCTCCGCCGGGCTTGTTGGGCCGGAATCACATTGAGTGGAAGAATCTTTATCCTCGGTGGATTTGGGTTGGACCGGTTTTCCACCGCGGCTCAGGCGTTCCCGGCGCCAGCTCAAGATCAACTGGTACACCTGTCCAAGAATGCGCCGTTGTTCGGGCGTAAACACGACTTCGTTACGATCCTGCGCGGTCATGTGTACCTCCCGAATTAAGTTTTGATAGTTTTTTTGGGTCTGGTACATTGCCAGCCGGCTGATCCACAATCATCCCGAGGCGTTTGAGTTCGTTTCGGATGATCAATGCCGCTTGAGCCTTCACAGCGCGGTATTCCTGCTGGGCTAATCGCTGGAGCGCGTTCATTTCCGGCTCCAGCAGATAGATGACAACTCTTGCCATGTTCAACCTCTCTTGGGTTAAGATAAAAGAGCCACGCTCGGCGGCTCTTTTACATGGCGGGAGTCAAGAAATTCTCCGATTTGAAGTACGGGAATTCTACGGAAATTCCCATACACAAAATCTGGACGGAGTGAATCTCACAATTGAAAATTAACAGGTGGGATTTCCAGCCCAAATCAATAATGACCCCATATTTTGGATTCCTGACGGAGTCCCTCGACAATGATGTTGAGGAGCTTAATAGATTCTATGAGGAATCGTTTTCTTTATCTTTTCTAGGAAGACCGGTCCTTAGTTTTTTGACCAGGAAGAAGAATGCTACGATTCCGATCAAGAGTGGGAAAAACACCAAAGTGATGCCGACAAGAATGCCAATAAGGATTTCGATCAACATAACCTGACTGGTTGGCCTTAAGAACAGGATGGCAATTAATTTGAAGAAGGCTGTGTCGTCGTTTTTCTTTAGTAGGCCTTTTGAACGAGTAGGGTAAGACGGTTCTCAACGAGACGCCTTGAGGCAATTCGCCATTTGTCTGGCTTCGGTGCTGCCTCCCTCGTTGTTTTTTTGCTGGTGTTCGTCAAAATATAACCCAGGTTGCATTTCGCGTGTTTGGGATAAAGGTAAACGTTGTAATCTCCCCCGGCTAATTTGAATATCGCCTCCTGTACACAATCTTGATACTGTCGGCGATCCTCCTGACCTCTGTTTTATTCAGCATAAAAAAAGCCGCAGGATGTGCGGCTGTCAGAACAAGACTCTCCTCTTTGTCGCAATTTCTATCGAGGAGCCTTCTTTTGATCCATTTTTTTCCGGAGATCCTTCAGTATGATTTTTCGAATTTCATAAAACCTGCTATCGGAGATGCGCGGTGAGCCATCCGCATAGGTTCCGAATTCCTCAGCCAGAAATTCTGATAGTGTTATGGGATTACGCCACGTATCGCGCCCCTCCCATGCCAAAACCACCTTGGTCCAACGATCCAGCGAGTATGTCGGTGTCCTGCCTCGACGCATGGGTCTGTCAATAAGCGCCAGGACTTCCTCGGGGGATTGATTTTCCACTCCTATCACTGCCTGATGTTCGGATTGAAGGTCCTCATACCCCAGCCACGAAAGAAAATATCGCACCTGACGGAAAGTCTGATAGATCCTGCATGCCTCATACCTTCTCCGTCGAAGGAAGCGGTCCATGCTCAGACCAGTGCGCAAGCCCACCAGGATCAATATCAGGATAAAGATGGAAATGATGGCAACCGTGACTTCAGCCAGTTCCATCCCCAGGCTGTAATGAACTTTATGAAAAATCCAATTGATTGAAGCCACTAACATACCCCCGCAAAGTATCAATAGGAAAACCAGCACGACCCGAAAAAAGGGATGAATATGACTGCGTTTGGTTACATTTTCAGCCATAGAGCGGCAATTGTAAAAGAAAAAAACAAACTTTTTATGTGAAAATGCTTACAATTTCCTAACGATAATCATTAAAGTTATAATTGCCAATTGGAGAATTGATCAGATTATGGAAGATTGGTTGACGACCTATGAAGCGGCTCGCGTAAGCGGTTACAATCCGGATTACATTCGGCAGTTAATTCGCTCTCAGAAAGTGCGTGGCAGGAAATGGGGATTGTCCTGGCAGGTCAGCCGGCGTTCCCTTGAAGAATACGTGAAAAAAGTTGAGAAGCTGGGGGAACGGCGCGGGGCAAAACCCAAACCCGATTCCAAAAGACGATAGATTGATTACGGGGTAGCAGGAAACCAATTGACAACTCATTTTTGCATGGTATAATTATCGTATTAGTACGATAATTATACAGTTTGTAATGGGCCGTGAATGTGCGCGAACACATGCACGACCCTAACCCAACCCACCGGTATAGGCAGAGGGAAGGGCTGGTTTCATTATATCAGCCCATTATCGTCGCCCTTGGTGGGATTCCACTGGGGCGATTTCGTTTCTCATGCCGGGAGAGGATGGAACGCCCTCGATTCAATAGGAGTAGTCATGCTGCAAAGAACAATGGATCAAACCGACTCGCACACAAGGATCATTTCTACGTTGACGCGCTTGCGGCTGGAATGGCAGGAAGCGACAAATGGAGCAAGCCTGCTTGAAACTGATGGGAAGATTGGGCTTGTTCTGGCTGACCTGATCAACGGCTTTGGTTTGGATGTGAACGACCAGTGCCAGATTCTGGGAAATGATCTCTTCCTCGAATTGAAAGATTTTCTGTACGCGCCATAACAAAACGATTCAAATGTCAGCCGACCCGGCCGGCTGACACCCGCCGATCAGAATCGATCCATCATTAAGGAGAACTACAATGAGCCGACGAGCCGCCATATACGCCCGCGTATCCACGGATATGCAACGCGACAATTTTTCCATTCCATCCCAGATTGCTGAGTGTCTGAAGTATGCCAGGAAAAAGAATTATGCTTTGGTCGGTAATCAGTATATTGATCCGGAGACCGGCAAGGATGTTTCACCCGATTATCCTGAAGCCATTCCTGCCTATGTGGATGACTACACATCGCGCGAACTATCCCGCCCTAGTTTGGATGCCACGCTGTATTACCTCGAAACATATGGTTTCGATGTTTTGATCGTACACGCCTTGGACCGGTTGGCCAGGGATCCCTATATTCGACAGACATTGGAACGTGAATTCAGTAAGCGTGGCGCGCGCGTTGAGTTTGTCTTGGGCGCCTATGAAGAAACTCCAGAAGGGGAAGTACGCAAAGACTTGGATGCCACTTTTGCCAAGTGGGAAAACGCAAAGAGAGTCGAACGTTGTATGCGTGGCAAGAGAGCCAAAGCTGAAAGTGGAAGATGGGTAGCCGGGATTGTACCTCTGGGATATCAATCAGATCCTGATGCCAAAGGTGGACTGGCGATTATTCCTGAACAGGCAGAAATTGTACAAAGCATATTCCATATGTACACTGAGGAAAATCGCTCCATACGGGACATTGTCCGCATCCTTAATGAAGGGGAGTTTCGACCATACCGGGCTGGGCAGGAATGGGCCAAGTCAAGCATCCGGCGTATATTGACGAATACAGCATATATCGGACATTACTATTTCAACAAGCATAAACGCATGGGCACCAGACTAGAAAATAGGGATCGCGAAGATTGGATTCGCATTGAATGTGATCCCATAATTGATTTTGCAACGTTTGAAAAAGTGAAAAAACGCATGAAACACAACAAGGCTTATATGAGAAAACACCCATCTCGTACCTATCTGTTGAGCGGAATGGTGTTTTGTTCAAAATGCGATAAACCCTATCTTTCCCAAACCCAAAAGCCAAGCAAAAAACATCGCAGACCAAATGAAGCCCAATCCTATCGTCACCGTAAAATTGCCGGACATTGCATGAACAAGCAAATTTCAGCGCGTGTTCTCGAACCAGTGGTCTGGGAGAAAGTTCTTGGGATTCTGTTAAATCCGTTGGCGTTGCGGGAAGGATATGAACAGTCTCTACAACAACAAAGAGAGAATCAATCACGAAAAATAAGTCAAATTGAGACTCTGGATCGCGCCCTTGTCAAAGCCAAGGTGAAAAGGCAAAACTTGAACAACGCCTACTTGGACCCTGATATTGGGTTGTCGAAGACTGAATATTTGGATCAAAAACTCCAGATTGATGAGGAAATCAAGGCAATCGAAAATGATCTGGAAGTTTTGAGAAACGAAATTGCTGAAATTCCTGAGCCGGCGAGCGTGGAAGCGCTTGAGAACTTCGCTTCAGAAATTGTGGATGAGCTATTCGCCGAACAGGAAATTACCTTGGAGAAAAAACGTAAGTTATTTGAAATGATGCATCTCAAGGTTCTTCTCCACCCTGACGGAAACGTTGGAATTGATGGCTGGTTTAATGTGCCAGAACCTGCTGGTGGTTTATTGGACGCAACATCAAACAATTATGTCCGCCAGCGGCGGCGACTTCGAGGGCGCGCTTGACGTGTTCCTGTCCTTTGATCTCGGCGAAGTCGGTGGGGGTGAAGAGCGGTTCGGGAGAATCCGCTCCGGAGGGACGATAAGGTTCAATGAGACGCCGACCCGCCAGATGGTCGTAAAGATGCGCAAGCGATTTGACGGGATACACTTCCAGGTCGGGAATCAAAGCCGCTTCGGGCGCATCCGCTTCGGGGACGAACATCCGCTTGAATCCATTGGCGCGCGCCGCGGCTGCCATGGG
The DNA here is from genome assembly GCA_024434165.1 of Chloroflexota bacterium. Taxonomy (GTDB): domain Bacteria; phylum Chloroflexota; class Anaerolineae; order Anaerolineales; family Villigracilaceae; genus Villigracilis. The sequence continues at coordinate 64,762 of QMIW01000003.1, forward strand.
AAGCACGCCGCGTGTGTGACGGACGACTCCATCCAGTGAAAGTTCGCCGACGACCACTGCGCCCTCGATGGTTTCATGTGGGAGAAATCCTGCAAGGATAACAACGCCCAGCGCGATGGGAAGATCGTAAGCGGGACCTTCCTTGCGGATGGAGGCGGGAGATAGATTGACGACGATACGATGACGGGGAAAATGCAAACCCGCATTCTTGACGGCGGTTTGCACGCGCTCGCGGCTTTCCTGCACGGCGGCATCGGGCAGACCAACGATGATGACGGCGGGGAGGCCGTTGGTGTAATCCACTTCCACTTCGACGATGACACCTTCCAGCCCCACTACGGCGCAGGAGTAGACGCGGGCAAGCATGGGCGAATTGTAATTGACCTTCGGATTTTTGAAAATTGAAGAAATATCTCCGTGATAGAATTCCCCGCCCGGAGGCATGAATGGCAAAGAAGAAATATTCGATCAACTGGGAGGATGACCTGCCCGTTTCGTTCGAGGTGAACGGCGTTCAATATGAGTCGCTCGACGATGTTCCGAGCGAAGCGGACCGGCGGAAACTGGAAGCCATGCTGAATTCTTCATTTTTCGATGAAGAGTTCGATGCGGAATTCGACGACCCCGCATTCAAGGAGTTGAGCAGGCAAACCGCGCAGATCAATGGTCCGGCGGTGGAGAGAATCATCCTTTGGATTTTTACGGGAGTGGCTGCGTTGATGTTGATCATTGCGGGCTTCTCGTCGTGGAGCGCGATCTCAAAGATCGGCAGGGAGGAGAGCGCGCCCGGTGTGGTGGTGGAGATGGTAAAGCAAAGGGAGTACATCAATGAGCAGGATCGGATCGTCCGCGATTATTATTACCCGGTGGTGGAATTCACGGCGCGGGATGGAAAACGCCGCACGGTTCAAATTACCGAGGGCAACCAGACGCCGCAATATGAAATTGGGGAGGAGGTGACGGTTTTGTACAACCCCGAAAAACCGCTGGATGCGCGCATCCAATCCTTTGGCAGTTCCGCGCTGATGTGGATTCTGCCCGGCATCACGGGCATTTTGGGGCTTGCTTTTCTCATCGCGGTGATCGCCGTGCGGAAGTTGATGCCGACGACGGGTTAAGGAACGCGGGAGGCAAAAGCCCTCCAACCTTTTTCGGCTCCCTGGGATTAATAAGTGGGGTCGGTACACGGAACACATGGAAAACACGGATTTTCCTTTGAGTTCTTTCCGTGAACACCTTGAAACCTGTGTCCAAAAAGAGTTTACCCCACCCAATCCCAAAAACCCTTTTATCCAACAACTGGAGTCGTTGGATTGCACATCCGCAAAATCCATAAAGAAGCCGCCCTCGATCGAGGGCGGCTTCTTTGTTGCAATTGTCTTACTTGAACTTGAAATTGGCGAGGTGGATCGAACCGTCCTTCAGGATCACGACCAACTGGCGGCAGGTGCCTGCCCATGCCTTGTTGGTCTTCCAGACATACGTGTACCGATCTGACGACGCATTGTACGACAGACCGCTTCCGCCTGCGGTTACGGTTTGTTCGATGTCATCCAATGGGCTGTTCGTATCGCAGGCGATCTTCCGCGACACCGGATAGCCGGCGAGGAAGATATCCAAGCCCTGGTCTCCGCCGAGGCTGAACTTCACGGGGATGGCGCTGCCCGCCTTCGCGGCGTTCAACACCGGGAGGTTGTCAATCGGCGGGAAGAATCCGCTGAAGTCGTAATGGAGCAGGTCCAAACCGACAATGACCGGGTCGTGGTCGGAAGAGCGATAGGCATTGGGTTCGTAGATCGCCTCCTGCGCGGGCGGCTTGAAGGAGGTGTCGTAATCCAGCAGGTCCGGCTCGTCGGCATTGATGTGCCAGTCTGCCGCGCCCGTCACTTGCGGGGTGAGGCTGGGGTTCGATAAGGCATGATCCAGATAACCGAACTGACCGTCGAACACGTAGGAGTAGGCGTATTCGCCCTGGTATTCCCTGATCAGGTTGGTGTATCCGCCCGCCAGGATGGCGTCAATCGGGTTTTCCATGGCATACGAGTTGAGGTCGCCGATGATAATCACATCCGCATCGCCGCTTCCGGTCGGGTCGGTTGCCAGCCAGTCTACGAGGGCTTCGGCGGCTTGCGTGCGGGTGTAGTTCCAATAGCCTTGTCCGTCGCCCTGGTCGCAATCCAACGTGTCGTTGTCCGGGTCGCCATCCACGCATATTCCAACCGGCGGGGTGGTGGAGGCGAGTCCCGAGTCGCCTTTGGATTTAAAGTGATTGACGACGACCGTGAATCGGGCGCCGGTGGATAGATCTTCGAATGTCTGGGCAAGGGCGGGGCGGCTTCTGGTATCCACGAAGCGCGGGTCAACGCTCGAATCGAGGATCTTGAAATCGCCAACCGGCGTGACCTTGCCGGGTTTGTAAATCAGACCCACGCGAATGGCGTCTGTACCGATCACGCCGGTGTCAATATACGCGTACGTTCCTGGGCCCAGCATTGCGTTGAGTCCCGCCACCACGCCGTTCACCGGATCGCCAAGCGGGTCAACGCCGATGGTGTTCTCCAATTCATTGAGACCGACGACATCGGCATCGAGCCCGACGAGCGCGGCGAGGAGTTTATCGCGCTGGCGCGAAAATTCCAACGGCTGGTTGCCGTCCCAACCGCGGCATTCCAGGCTCGGCACCGGACCGCAGAGATTATCCGCCGGGTCGTCGGGAGCGTTGGAAGCCTCTTGAATGTTGTCGGGGGTCAGGAAGAAGTTGAGCGTGTTCATCGCTGCAACCTTCAGACTGCCGTTCACGTCTTCAGGCGCGTTCGTCCGCGGATTAACGGACTCGTACTCGGCGGGTTCCGTTGGCTGGATGCGATAGAGACCGAAATCATAGCCGAGAACGCCGACTGCATCTGTCACCCGATCGCCGCCGCGGAAACGGTTCAACAACGAGAAGGGATCGCCGTTCGGGTGGCGGACCGAGACCGGGTTCTGGGTGCCAAGCCCATCGTCGAGGGTGATGCGGCGCAGGCTGTTGGCAAGCGTGCGGGCGTTCGCGTCAAGCCCCGGCTCGTCAACGGATGTGCCGGTAAAGGGACGCGATTCCCCGTCGAGCGGTAATGCCAGCACGATTTCGCCGAAACGTTCATAGTTGAAGTATTCGGAGATGACGAGCGGCTGCGAGAAACGCACCAACATGCCTTCGAAACGCTCCGGGAAGTTCGCATCGGCAAAGGGCATCAGCACTTCGGTCGGTTCCACACTGCCGCTGCCGCAGTTGATAATGTTCGCGGCAGGCACCGCCGAATTGTTGCTGTTCGAACCGTTGAGCGTGGTCTGGTTGAAGCGCTCACGCGCATAACCGGTGACGCGCACCACCTGACCGGCGCTCACGAGATTGGAACTGCCGGTAAAGACGAAGATGCCGTCGGAGGTTGCCGCATCGCCGTCGCCGATGACATCCTGCATGTAGAAGCCCTGCAAGCCGGCGCTTCCTTCAAAATCACCCACCACCACGCCTTGTGTTGTGACCGTGCCGGGAATGGGAGTGGAAAGACCATCGCCCTGAATTTCATAGATGGGTGTAAAACCGGTGGCGCAAACGTCGTACGGCGAGAAACCGACAATGAAATTGACTTCCATGTCGTCCGGCGGGTCGTTCGCATCCTGGTCGCTGACCTGATCCGCAAAGATGGTCAGCGTGCATTCTTCTCCGTGGACCAGCGGCACACCGGGGTCGAGCGTGAAAGTTGTCGGTCCGCCGCTGAAGGAGGTAGAAATGCCCGCGCCGCTGACGGAACAGGTAAGGTCGAACCATGGATCGGTGACGTTAACCGGTTCACTGAAAGTGACGGTGAGGTTGGCATTGACCGGGAAGTCCGTTGCGCCGTCTTCAGGAAAGGTATTCGAAACTTCGGGAGCGTCATCCACCGGGTTGGATACCGCGCTGACGCTCAGGTCGTCCACCGCCAGTCCGTGATCATTGTTCGCATCGTTGATATCCTGCCAGCGCAGCCAGACTTCCTGATTGGGCTGGATGTTCAAACCGGTAATGGATGCCGATAATGTCAAACGATTTGCCGGGGCGTTGCCGTCCAATGCGCTGGGGGCGGTGGTGCCGAAGATCGGTGAAGTGAAATCGAGCGCGTCGAAATCGCTCCATGTGCCGCTTGAGATGCTCGTCGCGCCCACCTGATATTGGAAATCCAATGTCTGGGCGACCGAAGGCGAGGCGGTGGAACTGCCGCCAGTGCGCCATTGCTCGCCGGTGTAAGTTATGTCAAGTTGAGTGACTACGCCGCCGGTATCGTTGACGAAACGCACGCCATAGAATATTGTGCTGGTGGAACCGGAGGCAATCGAGCCAAGCGCGCGGTCGGCGGCGGTGGCGCCAAAGCTGTACAAACCGCCTGCATTGCTCGTACCGGCGCCGGCGATATAGAGGATGCGGGTGCTGTACCAGCCGGAAATGGTCGCGTCGTTGGTCCAGGTGTTGCTGGAGCCTGTGCTCGCCAACGTATCGAAGTTCTGTGCGTAGGTTCCCGCCAGAGAAGCGGGTGCGGCTTTCACCGTTTGCACGGGCATTCCCCCCAACGCCAACGCCAGGATCGTCACCAGTGAAAATGCTTTGAACAAAAGCCTATTCATGTATCATTCTCCTCTTCGAGGTCGAGATTGCCGGCTCTACCGTTTTTAACGGGAAAACCATTCTTAAACACGACCCTCATGCTGAGGGCTTAGGGCACGACGGTCACGAAGGAGAAATCTCGAAAAAACAGCCTTCTTTTTTTCCCTTGTATACTTGGCGCCCTTTGTGGTGAGATGTTTTCCCGTTCGTTACGGGAGAGTCAGATTGCCGAACTTGCAGCCATATTTTGAAGCCATCGGAATATTTGATTTTCACGTACGAGGGCGCCTCCTGACGGACTTGTCCGAATCACACCATTGACGTTAAATTCCACCCGTAAATTGATTTTAGATGAGACCTGACAAAAATGCAAGCAGACTTTCCTTTATGATACGATTCTGCCGCTCGCCCATCCGCCAGTTTTTCTCCGCCATCACACCCGGATAAACCAACATGCTTCAACGTCGTGCAATTCCCGTTTTGATTTTGCTCATCGCCGTCAGCGCGGCGCTGGCAGTTTTGCGCTTCGACTCCCTGCAAATCGGCGCCTCCTACGACGATGCGCATTACATCATCCTCGCGGAGAGCCTCGCCAGCGGGCAGGGCTACCAGCTCATCAATTTTCCGCGCCCGCAAATCGAACGGAATTTCCCGCCCGGCTGGTCTCTTCTGCTTGCGCCGTTCACGCTCGTCTTCCCAAAGAATTACGACGCGCTCAAAGTCGTTTCGCTTGTTTTATGGCTGGCTTCGATTCCGCTGGTGTATCAACTCTTCTCCAAACGACTTCCCTCCCCCACGCTCGAAATCCTGACCGGGCTGGCTGCGCTCAACCCGCTGCTCATCGGCGCATCGGTCACGGTGATGTCTGAATCGGCGTATTTGTTTTTTTCGTTATTGGCGCTGCTCGCCTTCGAGAAATCAAACGGACGCAGCATCGGCTGGATCGTCTCCGCCGTCCTGCTCGCCTTTTATGCCCAGCAGATTCGCACGATTGGGATTGCGCTTGGCGCTTCGCTCCTGATCGTCCTCCTGCTCACGCGCCGCTTTCGGGACCTGGGAACTGCCGCTGTTATTCTGACGGTTGGGATTCTGCTCCAGGCTGGAATCAACCTCCGCAACGGCGGCACGGTCATCTCGTCCGGGTATGAGGCGCAGGTATTAAGCGGGTCGGCGGTCGAGAAACTCGCTCAGGTCTGGTCGAACGCATCCGGCTACTTCGATGAAGTCCTCGCCGGTTCGTTGATTCCCGTCTTCGGCGCGCGGCTGGATGCGTTTTTATCCGGCTTCGGTTTGGGCTGGCTGACAGCCGCCCTGAACGCCGTCATTTTGCTGGTCATCGCCCTGGGGCTGTTCGCCTGGAAACCCAGAGTCGAATGGATGCACATTTATTTTCTGATCTATGCGCTGGGCATTCTGGCGTTTTGGAACCCGAAGGTGGGGAGCGTGAAGGCGCGGTTTTTGATTCCGATTCTGCCGATGCTGTATTTTTATTTTCTGGTCGGAATCGGGCGGCTGATGGAGGTCATTTCACGCGCACGTCCCGCTTTTGCTACACGCAGTTTTTTTGGAATCTCCGGGCTGATTGCGCTGACCCTGCTGGCGCGCAACATTCAGGATTGGCGCTCCCCCGTCCGCGAGCAGATGACCGACCTTTCGATTGGCGCGAGTTGGGTTGCCGAACACGCGCCCGCCGATGCGATTGTGATGGTGAACGAACCCGTCCCGGCGTATGTGCACGTCAAACGCCGGACGATCGGTTTCCCGAGGAACGACCAGGATTTGCTAACCTATCTCGATAACCAGGGCATTGATTACATCATCGTCGCCCCGCCGCTTCAATCGCCGCCCGGCACGGAACTGGAGAAAAAGATCGAGGAGCAAATCCTGCCCATCCTCGAATCCATGCCGGAAAGGTTTGTTGTGGTGTATGAAAGCCCCCAGCAGAACGTAACCGTCTACCGGGTCAACCCATAACATCAGTTAAAATAGAACCATCCCTCGTCAAGGCACAGCGATTCCATGTCACCCGAAACACCGGCTGAAACCAACCCTGCAAAAAAGAGTCTCTCCGAGTTCAAAGCGGAGGCGTATGCAAACATCCCGCAGATGGAACTCGTCCTGCTGGCGGTCCTGCTTCTGCAAAACGACGATCTCCCCGCCACGACCGAGGAAATCGTCTCCATCTGCTTCCGGCTGTTTCCGCAGAGTTTTGCATTGAAGAACTACTTTTACTGGCCCGACTCCGCGCTAGCGGCGCGCCGCTTACAGGACGCGAAGGAGCGGGGCTTGCTCAAAGGGACGTCGGCGGAGGGGTATGCGTTGAAGGTCAAGGGGAAGCAGACCGCCAGACGAGCTGCAAAGGCATTGGGCATTGAACTGCCCAAGCCGAAGAAGATCGAAGCGCCGCAGCCCGTCAAAGTGGAAGCCGAACCGGTAAAGGAAGAGGCTGCCCCTGCCAGGGCGGAGCCGCAGCCCAAAACGCCTGCGGCGGAAAAGAAGAAAGTCAAACGCGCCGCGCCTGTCAAAAAGCAGGTCAAAAAATCCGCCCGCAAGAAGGAAGCCCGGAAAGAAGCCGCGCCGGTCATTCGAAAGAAAGTCAAGCCGAAGCCGGTCGAGGTCAAAAAGACCGTCAGACCGGCTGCCAAGCCAAAGCCGAAGCGGAAGGCGAAGGTTACGGCTCCGGCCAGGAAGGCGGTTGTTCACAAAAAACCAACGAGCGGCGGGAAACGGGCTGCGAACGTTTCGAGTCAAAAGGTTCGAAGCGAAAAGCCGAAAACGGTGAAGCCTCAAAAAGCGCAGCCCACACAGTTGACGCTGGCGCTTCCGGTGAAGGAAAAGGCTGCGGGGTCAGCGGGCAGTTCAAAGTCCGGGCGTGAGGCGAAGCCCGCCAAACAGACAGCCGCGCCCGTTCCGCAAGTCCAGTTCTCGAAAGAGGAAAAGGACAAGGCGGGGAAAATCGTCAAGTTGATGGAGCGTTCGGATGCCTATCTGCAATACAAAAAGAACGGCGGCAAGGCGCGCATCAGTGAGTTCGATTTCCGCAACATGCTGTACGCGACGATGGAGTCTTCGGCGGAAACGCTGAAACGCAATGTGGATCTGTTCAAACGTTATGCAGGCATCCACAACCGGATGGATCTGATCGCCTTTTTGACATTTTGCGAGGAGAGTTTTGCGCCTTTATTGAATGCAAAACAACCCGCCAGAAAGTTGAAGTTTTAATTATGGCAAGCAGCAGGAAGTTACAGTACGCGGACCGCGTTGCCATCCAACAGGCGGATCAGGCGATTCGCAAGGATGTGCTGCGCGCGCTCGTGGAAGTCATTACCAACAGCAACGACAGTTATTCGCGCCTCGAACATGCGGGCGTATCCACAGGGGGGTTGATCGTCATCGAGGTGACGCGCAAGCACAGGAACTCGGTCATCCGTATTCAGGATTTCGCCGAGGGCATGACCGACTCGCGCATGGACAAGGTGGTGGGCACCTACGGCGAAGCCACCAGCGGAATCAAGGAAGACAAGCACGTGCGCGGCATGTGGGGGCGCGGCTTGAAGGATTCCATTTTCGGGCTGGGATACGGCTACGTGCGTTCGTTCAAGGGCCCGAACTTTTATTCGTGTTCGCTGTTATTGAAGAAGGGCGTGCCGACGTTCGACCTGGACGACCCCGTCCGCGCGACGGCGGCATTGCGGGAAAAATACAACGTGCCGCAGGGCAACAGCACCATCGTGGAGATCGTCGTCTCGCGCGATGACGTGAAGATGCCGCAGTACAACAACCTGCGCAATTACCTGCAGCGGCACTTCGAACTGCGCCCGATCATGAGCAACCCCAAACGCAGGATCATCCTGCGCGACATCGGCTCGGACGGAAAGGTGCGCCAGGAACACGAACTCAGTTACCGCGCGCCGCGCGGCGAAAAGGTTTTGAGCGAGCGAATCAAGGTGCCGGGTTTTCCCGCCTATGCAAAACTGGAAGTCTACCGGTCTGCCATTCAACTTTCGACCAGGGGTGAGGAAGGCGATTACGCCGACGGCGGACTGCTGGTGATCAGCCGCGCCACGGTCATTTCACTGACCATGTTCAAGTTCGAGAACGACCCGTACGCGGCGTATTTCTACGGCTCGATCCAATGCGATTACCTGCACGACCTGTTGAAGAACGACGAGCCGGTGCTGACCGCCACCCGCGACGGCATCAACTGGACGCATCCGTTTGCGAAGGCGTTGAAACTTGCCGTGGAAGCCAAACTCGAACCGCTCATCCAGGCGGAGCGCGAACACGCCATCCACGACGAGCAGACCAAACTGGATAAGAAACTGCGCCAGAAGCTGGACCGCGCCCTGCACGAACTGAACTCGATTGCCATGACCGAACTGCGCGACCAGCGCGAAGGCGAAGATCACCGGAAGGTGGAACTGCCCGAATCAGGCATGGGTTTCTTCCCCGAACGGCTGTACGTGCAGACCGGTCAGGCTGCGACGTTGATTCTGCGTGTGGCATTGGGCGAAAACGAACGCCAGAACGCGACGGCAACCGTGATTTCCAACAGCCCTGAGATCATCGTCGCCACCCCGCAGGTGACGTTCAAGCCGCATAAAACCGACCCCACCGTGCTGGAGGCGCGCGTCAAGGTGGAAGGCAGGCAGGTGGGCGGCGAAGGCACGGTGACAGCGTACCTCGGCAGGAACCGCGCGCAAGCCATCGTGCAGGTCCATTCCAAAAGGGAAACCCTGGTCACGCCGCCGGCGCGCGGAAGCAGGGCATTGTTCACCGACATCAAATTCGACGACCGCACCGACCCGCGCCAGCGCGTCTATTACGACCGCGTCAATTCGAGCATTGTCATCGCCACCGCCGCGCCCTCGGTGAAGCTCTATCTCGACGGGAACAACCGCCTCGACTCCACCGTGCAGGGTCAGGTGCTGCTGGCGGAACTGATCACCGAAGCGGTGTGCCGCGAGATCGCGCGCGAAGGCGTGGAAAAAGGCAGATACCTCGTGCTCGAAGGCTCCGAAGCGGATGCGATTCAGAATCACTTCATCCGCCTGCAAAACCGGTACGCGCACCTCATCCATCAATACATCGTGACAAAAGAATAATAAACCCGAGCTGCTGCCTTGGTTTCAAGAGGCTTCCCTCACCCCAAACAAGGTTATATATCCTGGGATGACTTCCCCCTCTCCCGATGGGAGAGGGCAGGGTGAGGGCTTTGGGCGGGGAACCTAGAAAATCTATTGGAAGGTGGCAACTTGAGTTAATAAACTTTATCGGAAACAAGAAGAGAATCCGCGAAGAATATGAATGTTCACGAAAAAGCGAAAGAAATTCGTGCTTCTTCGTGAACTTCGTGGCAAAAAATAATTCCGGTGAAGTCTAATTATTTCACCGTCAGCCAGACGCCGAACATCACCACGGTAAAGCCGACGATGCGCTGAAGGTCCATGGAGCGCTGCGCCACGCCGAGCCAGCCAAAATGGTCGAGGATGGACGCGACGAGGAGCTGCCCCGCCATCAAAGTGATCAACGCGCCTGCGGCGCCGATGCGGGGAATCATGTATCCCATGGCAGTGATGACGACGAGACCAAACGCGCCCGCCCCCAGTGTGTACCACGGGACGCTTCGCCATTCGCCGAGCCTGTTTCCGACGACCATGAGCGGAATCAACGCCGCCAGCGCTCCGCCGATGTGAACGATGAAGACGCTTTCCAACGAGCCAAGCCGCTGGGTAATGACGCTGGACATGGGTCCCTGAAGACCGATTGCCACTCCGCCCGCCAGACCGATAAGAATGATAAAGAAGATGGGCTGCATGTGAATTCCTTATTCGCCGAACACGAACAGATCGCCGATGGATTCGCGGTTGAAGTTATGCCGGATCGAATCCGCGAAGATGCTGGCAACGGGCAGCACCGTGAGTTTGGGATGCCGCTTCTCGACCGGGAGATGAACCGTATCGGTGGTGACGATCTCGCTGATCTGCGGCACATCCGCCAGCCGTTCCAGTCCGCCGCGCGTAAACACGCCATGCGTACACATGACCAGGATGTCCTCCACGCCCTCCTCGATGAGCAGGCGGCTCAATTCCAAAATGGAACCGCCGGTGGCGATCTCGTCGTCGTACACGAGCGCGCGTTTATGTCCCTTGACCTGGCTGCCCACCAGCCCGCTGATGCGCACTTCCGTATCCGAGATGCGCTCCTTGTTGCCCGCCGCAACCGGCAGGTTGAGGGTGCGGGCAAAGCGCGCCGCAGACTTGGCTTGTCCCATATCCGGCGAGACGATGATGGTGCCGCTCAAATCGCGGTTTTCGAGGTACTTCCCAAAAACAGGGCGGCTGCTCAGCGGGTCCGTGGGGATGCGAAAGAAGCCATGCACCTGCGGCGAGTGGAACATCATGCTCATCACATGCGTCGCGCCGGAGGTCTTCAACAAGTCCGCAACGAGGCGGGCGGTAATGGAGATGCGCGGCGCGTCCTTTTTATCCGAACGTCCGAAGGAATAATACGGGATGATGGCGTGAATCTCCGAAGCGGCGGCGTCGCGCGCAATGTCGAGCATCATCAGCAGTTCCATCAGGTGGTCGTTGACCGGGTCCGACAGCGACTGGACGATGTACACCCGGCGGTAGCGGACACTCGCCCCCAGTTGGATGTATAAATTGTCGTTGCTGAAGCGCTTGACGTGAGTCGCATCCAGCGGGACGCCAAGTTCGGCGGCGATGCTCGAAGCGAGCGATTGGTTCGAGCTTCCGCTGAAGAAGCGGACTTCATCGGCGGGGATCGTGCGTTTGATCATGCCTTCCTCCGTAGGTTCGATTTGCGTGCCGGATTATCGCACAGACTTCGGTTTTCCAGCCCGTTCAGACCATGCAATTTTATTATTTGCCGAACTGCAGCGCCGCACCGGTGACGATTGCAATCTGTCCCAGATGGTAGGCGGCAATGTTATAGATTCGTCCGTGTTGAATGGGCGTCACAAATTTGTTCCACGCCAGGACGACATCCGAAAGATAAAAGAGAAGCGCGCCCAGGCTGACCAGCAGCGAGGCGCCCGCCCCCCAGGTGAGGTCGGGTAGTTTGATCATGGCGGAAAGCAGCATGAGCGAGATGACGGCGCTGTAAACGATGACCGGGAGTCTGAGGCGGTTCTGTCCCTTCGCGGCGAGCGCGGAAAGGATGCGGTTGATCACCCGCACGCCGCCCCATCCGATCATCACCGCCAGAATCAGCCCCCAGGACGTCAACCCCGGCAATGGGATGTTGAACCCGATCACATAGGCGAGATGCGCGAGCAGGAACGCCGTCAGACCGGCGAGAAAAAACCGGTCCAGCGAAAGCATCAGGAGGACATCCCCGGTGAGCGAGAACAGAATCCCCAAGCCGAACCAAAACAGCGCGCCTTCCAACCCGGCGGAGACGGATAAGCCGGCGAAAAGAACGACCATGACAGCGGGCTTGACGATCGTCTCAAGCCGTTTCCAGTTTTTCCACAAAGCCAACGATTCGAGCGCGGCAAACAGCAGGGCGGCAATAGAAAAGTACCACATGGTTTCTCCTGCAATCATCGTACCATAAAGGGACGCCCGTCCTTTGATGTTATACTGCGGACATGGCAACGCATCACGTTCATCTCGATTGGGACCACGACCAAAAATTCATCCTCAAAGACAGAGACCACTATCCGGTCGCCATGAGAAAGCCGGACGGCGTGAGCGGTTCGGACCTGCTCCCCATGGCGCTGATCGGCTGCGTATCGTACGATGTGGTCGAGATTCTGGTCAAACAACGGCAGGATTTGCACGAACTCAAGGTCCGCGCCGAAGCAACCCAGGACGACACCCCGCCCTGGCGCTTTCGCAAGATCCACATGCTTTTTCAAGCCGTCGGCAGGGGTATTGACCCGGAGAAAGTCCGCAGGGCGATTCAACTAAGCGCGGAAAAATACTGCTCAGTCTACGCCACATTGAAGGACGCGGTCGAGATCACGAACGAAGTGGAGGTCGTGGAGGCGCAGTCCGCCGCTGAATAACTCACCTTGCGCGGCAGGGGTGCCCCTTTCTTGCAGATTGGCTGCCGGATTTACCCAAACGGGTCGCCCCTGCGACGAAATCGTGCAAGGCGGGTGAACAAGATAAATCCCCTTCTCCCTGCGAAGAAGGGGATTTTTGATTTTCGGATTATCCGTTACGGGGTAAGGCGGTAGAAGCGGAAGAAGAAATGTTCGATGGGCAGGATCTCCAGTTTGCTGAAACCGGCAGCCTCGGCATATTTGCGAAGCGTATCGGCGCGCATCACCGTGCCGGTGCCTGCCGCGTTGGGGTCCGTCATGCCGACGGGCAGACAGTGCAAAATACTCCAGCCGTACATCATCCATTCGACGTCGTTGCCGGTCGGGGTGAATTCATCGCCAACGCGCTCATCCACGATCAACACCGTGCCATCCTTTTTGACCAGCCTGCGCATGGTCGCCAACGCGCCGACCGGGTCGTTCATATCGTGAACAGCCTCGAAGGCGGTTACGAGGTCGTACTGTCCGGCAAGCGAAGGATCGCTCGCATCGCGCACCTCGAAGCGGACTCGTTCCGCCAGCCCGGTTCGGATTGCGTTCTCTTTGGCGCGTTCGATGGAGGGCGCATCCAGGTCGAAGCCGTCCACAGAAATCTTTGGATAGCCGCGCGCCATACCCAGGCTCGACCACCCGTACCCCACGCCGATATCCGCCACGCGCGCGGGCGGTCCCACCAGCAGGCGGGCATGGACATCCGGGATGGCGGGAAGCCACTCGGCGGGCAGTTGATGCCAGAAGGCGGGATAATTGATCGCCGCCTGACCTTCGCGCAGATCGGTCCCATACGCTTCGAACGGGACCCCGCCGCCGCTGCGGTAGGCATCGAGCACATCCTGCAGCGGGTGCACCGCGCCGACCAAAAGCTGCGCAAGCGGAGCCATGTAATTCAGGCTTCCGTTTTCGGTCAACGGCTCAACGTGACCCGGCGGCAGGGAAAAACGGCGGGCGTGCGCGCCATGGTTGACATTTTCGACGTTGAGAATTCCGGCAACGGTCTGTTGTTCGAGCCACTCGCGGATGTACCGCTCATGCGTGCCGGTGTGCGCGGCGAGTTCCGCCGGCGTGCAGGATCCCTTCTCGGCGAGCGCGCGGTAGAGGTTGAGTTTGTCCCCGATGTAAATCGAAAACAAACTGAACGCGCCCGCGGCGGATTGGAGAAAACGCTCGATGAACGCATCCCGCTGACCGGCTATTGCCTCTTCGGACATGCCATGAATAGTGGACATATAAATCTCCTAACCAATAAAATTATCGTCACATTATATAAAGTCTGTCCATGAAATCAAGCATGACAAAAGTTATCCGCGATTTACATAAAATGGGCGCAAAACCGCCAAATATAGCGTCATTCAAACCAATTCCACGGCATATCTGGGTGGTATTGCGCCAGTCCCATCCTCCCTTACCTTGGTTGGGGCTGCCTCGCAAAGGTCATGACCCGAAGCGCGTCTGCGGGTTGACGAACAGATAATAGAACGCGATTCCGCCGCTGTAGGCCAGCACCGCCAGATAGACGATCAGGTTGATATAACGCGCGGGGTCCACTGTTTCGAACATCATGAAGAACGGCAGGATCAGCGTCAGGTCGTATGCCAGGAAACTCAACAATTGACCCAGCGCATTCCCCCAAACCGGGCGGTATAAACCATAAAGGAAGTAAAAGGCGTCCCCGAGGAAGATACAGCCAAAAATCACGGACGAATTGGGGTTCAACGTCCATGGAAAGACGGGCAGGCGTAAAACCAACGCCCCGCCCGCCAAAACAAGCGCGGCGGCGAACATCCCGAAGGAAATTTTTACCAGGGCGGGCGTGGGGCGCAAGTCGGTCAACGGAAGTTTACGGCTCCACAAAAACGCCGCACCGCTGACGAGCGCCATCAAAACGGATGCGATTCCGAACCCCAAAAGTTCCGAACGTCCCTGAGAGGCGCGGTCGAAAAAGTAAACCGCCGTCGTCAGGGCGATCACAAAGATATTGAGCGAACCCGCCGGCAGCGCGCCCAATTCCCCCGTCCAGCCGATCCAGACCATCGCCGCGCTGACTGCGGCAAGGATCGAGCCAACAAACAGGTATGAATAGCGTCCATCCTCCCAGGGCCAGATACTGAGCGCCAGCGGAACGCGGAAGATAAAGCCGAGCGCCAAAGCGAGAACGAACAGACCGCCGATCAAGACCAAAGAGCGAATAAGTTTCATGGAATCTCCGGGTTGTAATGTCGCCATTAATAACACCACCGCCGGGGCGGCGGTTCAAAGGGTAAAAGGCTCAGCAGAGATTGCGATGGCGGCGCCTATCAGGAAGCGGTCCCCCGCACACGCCGGTTATGACGTTTGGCTAAATTGGTGTTTTACTTCCTCCGTTTCAGCCATTCCACCTTTGCCAATTCAATGACAAAGGCATCTGCGTACGAAACAGGATGATTTGCTTTGATGTGCGCTGCATCTAAAACGGCCTGGTCATCTGCTGGGAGCACTTCCATGGAGAGGCTTTGGATTACAGCCAGAGCATCCTGTGCGCGGCCCAGCCCGTAATTTCTTTCGAGGTTGTATAACACTTCTTCCAAATTGATAATGGACATGTAAATATGGCACTTCCCCTTTTCACCATCAGCCAAATTCTCTCGGACTCTTTGCGCCGCAGGCTCGCCATCGCGGACTCCCGTCAAAAGGCACCCCTCTCCACTTGGAGAGGGAACGGGGGTGAGGTCCAAACACAACCCCTCCCCAACCCTGCCACTTCGCTCCGCTTCGGGTACGATGTCCCCGAGCGGGGAGGGAGTTGAACTAATCTTGAATCAAAAAAAATGACTTGGAAACTCAGCGTCTATTTACCGAACGGCAACCAAAGCAACACTCTCTCCTGAAGGGGGTCCAAGCGGACATTGGATCACTAAGTTTATCAGGGGGAGGTCCCTCGCCCCGCCAGCCCAAGGGCGGATGGGTTTCCTTCCTCGCCGAGACCTGTCTAGCGTGCTACTTATTATCTTTCGAGTATTTCAACGATACGCTTAATTATTTGTGAGACTCTCACAGAGGATGAATAATTCAGCTTTATGTTCTTGATATGAATGAATGTTTCATATTGCCCAGATTTACCAGCAACTCTTGTCGCTTCGGGAAATGGCTCAAGTGCATCATCGATTCTTCTGGAGAGAATCATTCTCGCCTTCTCGTGTGTCAGATCATCAAATGTAAGTTTTTCTTGAAGGGATAATTGGAAAACTAAGTTTACAAAGGATTTTCTGTCTGTATCCTTGACTTCAATGTGTATGCCAGTCCGTTCGCTTTTGGAATAATAACTGGTTAAATTTTTAGAGGTATCTGTCTCTAACAATCCCAAAATTTCATATTTAACTTGAAACAGGAACTCATCACTGGTTAGTATTTTTTCTGTGCTCGCTTCTGATAGCAAATGAAGGATTTCATGAATTTCCTGCCAAATTTGCTCAAAATCAACAAACCTATCAGATGGTTTTGCTTGTGAACATCTTTTGTAGATTCCAAGAAACTTATCTGCGGCCTTTCCACTTGGCCAATCCTTGATTTGAGCTGCGAGCGCCTTTTGATTTTGTTCTAAGCCACTTGGGATGGGATCGCTCTTTGTAATTAGGAAATAAGCTAATTGACCAAAGGCATAAATGTCTGTGGTTTTAGCATGTGATATCGACGCCCCAGGTTGTGTAAATTGCTCTGGCGCAGCATAAGCAAAAGCCCCGATTCCAACTTTGGTCACATGGGACGCTGCCGAAAACCATGCTAAATCAAAATCCGTTAGAAAAGGTATCCATTGATTTGAATTATATTCATACCGCATTAGAATATTCTCGGGTTTTACATCCCGATGCACAACACCTTTGTTGTGCGCATGTCTTAATGTATCTACAATGTCAAGCATGTGATGTAGCTTTTCCTGAAGTGTTTGTTCAATTCCCGTGAAATCTCGTAAATTTGGACCGTCAATGTAATCCATATAGAAACCAATAGGCACTTCAGTAAAATCTGCCACTTTTACAACTTGATGATGATCTAAACGTCTCATTGCCTGATACCCCCTCCGAAATCTAGTTAATTTGTCCTCCAATTCTAATTCTTGAGAGTGATAAGCTTTATATGCGAGAAATTCGTTGTTGGGCAATTGGACTTTCCACACTGTGCCAAATGTTCCCGAGCCAATTTTGTCGACGATTAATCCTTTTTGAATCTTGATACCTGTATATAAACTTCCTAAGCGAGAAAGCTCTGCATTGGCCCTTTGAATGGCGCGTTTAAATTCTTTGTTCGCCTTTAAAGTTTTGTGCTCAGCCGTTTTTTGTCTTTGCCAATCGAGTACTATACTAAGTTGAGTACAAGCACTGTTAAATCCAGAGTTCCTCCATTCCTCATCTGCAATAGATTTGGATGTTTCACTTAGATATTCATCCATCAATTCATGGGCTTTTTTCTCAATTCTATTTGTCTCATTAGGAGATATTTCAGTTTGAGTAGCAGGGAATCCCTTTCCAATTACAATACGACCCGATATATCTCCACTAAGAACTGGGGTCTGGATATGTATTTTTTCAAAAGCACTGCTTATGTGTTCATACAAACTAGTGGGGGTAATATTTCCATCTTGATTCGCAGCTTCTCCAAGCAGACCATTTAACAAATGGAGAGTAAATAAACCATGCCCTTCTTTTGATAACTCCATTGCGGATTCTTCTGGCTTGCAAGCAGCCAAGACAACTCTACCTTGCCCAATCTTTATTGATTGTGTAACAATATCTTTAGTTAAAGTTTTGGAAATCTTTTTGTCGCTGTTTCTTAGTTTTGCAATACCAGAATGGCAGCAATCTAAAATCAAAATGAAAGATGTTGTTGGTTTTGATCTTGCTTGGATTAACTTATTGAGCAAATCTAAATTCAAACCTGGGTCTTCTAGCTCTGAATAATCATGGGTTACAAGATATCCTCCTAAATCTGTAACCGCCCCATGACCAGAAAAATAAAAGATTGCTATTTCGGGGTCGCCTGAAAGTAATCTATCTATCCCTTGCCTAATAAATTGCAGCGTTGCTTTTTCATTAGTGCATACTTCTACATCATATTCATAGTAATCAGGCTCGCGCAAGAGTTGTGCAACCTCTTCCGCATCCTTCACACATGCATCTAGAGGATTGTTTTTATAATTATCAATTCCAACAATGAAAGCCTTTTTCATTTTAGTTACTCCATTGTCTCTCAAGATTACTAAAGCAAAACAGATAAACGCATTATAGGGCTTTTTAAGTAATCCTTCAATGTTTGATATCGATGGACGGCTGCCCCCGACGCTGTCCCAAGATCACCGACAACTCTGCAAACCGACTCACCACCTTCGCCGCGGAAGGAGGACGCTCCATCACTTCGCTCCCAACTTCTCTCTCACAAATTTCCTCACGATACCAGCCGCGGCGTAAGCCGCCTGTGCCTGATCCTTTTTTGTCGTTTTCCTGCAACACGGCTTTGGGATACTTCTCGGCGCACTGCTGGGCATGAAAACAGACCGCGTCGTAATTCGGGGATTTGCGCGCCCGCAGTTCGCGACCCCCCGTGAGAAAATCGCCCTCCGCTTTCGACACCCACTCAGCGACTGCTGGCTTCATACAACACCTTGCCCTCTTTGAGCATGTCACGCAGGAACCAATCCCCCATCTTCACGCGCTCCTTCAATTGTTTTTCGGTATACACCACTAAATCAAGCCCAAACATGACCCCAAGATGACGGCGCATGTCCAGCGATTGTTTGCCCTGCTTGTCTGATGTCTTCATCACGACCAGCAAATCCACGTCGCTTTCGGGGCGAGGATTCCCGCGTGCGTACGAGCCGAACAGGATGATCTTCTGCGGCTTGAACTCTTCCACAATCTGCTCCACCACCTGGTCAATGGCTTTCTGTGGAATCCGCTTGCGCTTGTCAATCGTTGGGACGTTTACGACAACCATCGTAAGGCAATTATACAGCGTCTTTGAATCATTCAGAGATTGCCGCGCTCGCAATGGTATAAAAACAATTGAGACGGCGCCCCACCCCTGACACCGTCCCAATCTCCAGTCTCCAGTCTCTAATCTCTAATTACAACTTACCACTTACTCAAAGCTTCGCAAACCGACTCACCACCTTCGCCGCGGAGGGAGGACGCTCCATCACCCCGCCCTGGTGGATCAGAATCGGCGTGCCTTCTTTGGCGTATGCCAGGTCCACATAGGCTTGACCCGTCAGAAAGCGCTCGGAGTCAATCGCGCAGGAGGTGACAAAGCCGATGCGCTCGCCCTTGCCATTCACCACAGGGTCGCCGTTGTGCGCCATGCGCGTGCGCTGTTCGTCGAAGCGGAAGCGGATCACCACGCCTTTGCGTTCCTTCTCGCGCGCCACGAACGCATCCCGCCCGATGAACCACGGCTTGTACGTCTTCACATACGAACCGAATCCGCCTTCGGCGACGCCCAAGTCTCGACCGTCAAACTTACCTGACCCCGCGCCCATCTCGTGACCGTACAACGGCAGACCTGCTTCTGTTCTCAAAGAATCGCGCGCGCCCAAACCGATGGGCTTCACGCCAAACGGCTCGCCCGCTTTCAGGATCGCATTCCACAAATCAACCGCGCGCTCAGGGTGGACGAATAACTCGAACGCCATCTTCTCGCCCGTGTAACCCGTGCGAGAAACAATCAAGCCAAATCCGCCAATCACAGCATCACACAACTCCGTTCTCTTCAACCTGTTTACCTGTGTACGTGTGTACGTGTCTACCCCCATCGCCAGCAAAATGTCGCGCGATTTCGGTCCTTGAAGCGCAATATCAACCCGCATGGCAGAACCAGCCTTCGGGTCCCGCAGGTTGCGGATTTCGGCGTTGTAACCATACGTCCGCGCCCAGGGTCGGTCGTTGTCAATCCGCACCGTGCCGTCGCGCACCGCGGTCAGCCACGCGCGCACCTTGTCATCGTTCGACGCATTCACCACCACAAGATAATCCTCCCATCCGCGCCGATACACCAGCGTATCGTCAATCACATCGGCGTCGGGCGTGAGGAAGTGCGTGTACAAACTTTCACCAGGCAGCAAACCGCCGCAGTCGTTGCCGCAAACCGTATCGAGGAAAGAGGCGGCATCCGCGCCGCGCACGTCGTACACGCCCATGTGCGAGACATCGAACAACCCCGCCGCCTGCCGCGTCGCCAAATGCTCCTCAAAGATGGATGTGTACACCACAGGCATTTCCCAGCCTGCAAAGGGGACCATTCTGCCGCCGAGGTCTCGATGAGTTTGATTCAACGCCGTTTTCTTTAACTCCCCTTCGACCTCATTCCACTCAAAAGGCGGCAGCGCCTCTTTCTTTGACGTGGAATTGATCCCAATGAACCAGGCTTTATCTTCGCCGTTGGCTGGTTCCGTTTTCGCCATCCGTTTATCCGCTTTCGCATCCGTTACTACGAACGGACCCGGCACACGCTTGGTGCTGAAATCTTTCGAGCCGTCCAAATTGAGCGAGGTGTATCCATCCGAAAGATCGCGCAGCCATGTTGCCACGGTAGAAGCATCCTTCACAGAAACAGATAATTGATAGGTGGTGTTATCCACGTTCTTCAAGAAACCTTTGACAACGCCCTTGGGAGTTGCAATCGAAGTCACCTGAGTCTTGCCCTTCTTCAAGGCAGAGAGGTCAGACGAAGCGGCATA
>QMIW01000159.1 GCA_024434165.1 Chloroflexota bacterium
ACGCCCGTCGCAGGTCGGTCCGCTCGGGTTTTCGGCGCGGACGGAGTTCGAGGGACTCTTCCTGTGCGGTCAAAGCACGACCAGCCACGGCGTGGCGGGGGTCACGGCTTCGGGAATCGAGGCGGCGAAGGCGGTCCTGAACGCCCGCGCGAGGGATATTTTGACGGGGAGGGGGGAGGGGTTGAGGCTGTTATCAACGGACTCTGTCACAGATTCACGGATGGGAACGGATGAGGATGATGAGTTGATGGAGGGGGAGGTGTGAGGAATAGTTTGGGGGTTTTACAAGAATACAGGTAAAATTAGGATACTCAATTGCCAAAGAGAAACCCTATGAAAACGCCGCTTGAAACTATTAGCATACAGGGTTACAAGTCAATCCGCGAGTTGAAGGATTTTCCGCTCGCGGCTCTTAATATTCTTATCGGTGCGAACGGTTCGGGTAAAACCAATTTCATATCCGCGTTTAAGTTGATCAATCAAATGTTGCAAGAAAACCTGCAACGGTTTATCGCCCAGGAGGGTGGGGCAAACGCCTTTTTGTATTTCGGGCAAAAGAATACGGAGGCTGTCGTTCTGTCATTGAAATTTGGCAATAACGGGTATGACTGCGTCCTTAATCCTGCGGCAGGAGATACGCTCATCTTTGGAGACGAGCAAGTCTGGTTTCACGACAAAAGCCGATTTCCAAGACCGTATGAGGTGGGCTTGGGAAGCGGACATCGCGAAACTCGCCTGTTTGAATATTCCCAAAGCAACCCGAAAACCACCATTGCCGATCATGTCATCAAAGCGATGCAAAGTTGGCGTGTCTATCATTTTCACGATACGAGCGCGGGCGCAAGGGTAAAACAAAAAGGCGATCTCAACGACAACCATGTTTTGCGTTCCGATGCGGCAAACCTGGCGGCATTCCTGTATTTACTGCGTGAGACAGCGGAACCGTATTATCGCAAGATTGTTTCTGCGATTCGTCTTGTCGCGCCTTTTTTTGACGATTTCAATTTGCGCCCCGATCCGTTCAATCCAGAAAAAATCCAACTTGAATGGCGCGAGGTCGGCTCAGACGCGTATTTCAACGCAAACGTGCTTTCTGATGGCACGCTCCGCTTTATGTGCCTGACAACTCTATTGTTGCAACCAAACTTGCCATCCACTATTTTGATTGATGAGCCCGAACTAGGTTTACATCCGTACGCAATTACAGTTCTGGCGTCCCTGTTGAGAAGCGCGGCGACGGAAACGCAAGTGATAGTCTCCACCCAATCCGTGCCGCTAGTCAATCAATTTAATCCAGAAGATATAGTAGTGGTTGACCGACTAAACCAGCAGTCCGTTTTCAGGCGTCTCGGCGAAAATGAACTCGAAGGCTGGCTGGATGATTACGGAATGGGCGACCTTTGGGAAAAGAACCTGCTTGGGGGACGCCCAGGATGAATCGCGTTTTGGTCTCGGCGGAGGGGCAAACAGAAGAGACTTTTGTGAGGGAAGTCCTTCGCCGTCATTTGTGGGACTTCAATGTTGAACTACAGCCAGTCGTCATCACCACTCACCGAGTAAAGCAAGGGCGAAAGTTTAAAGGGGGTGTTTTGTCGTATCCGCAAACGCGAAATGAAATCGGGCGACTTTTAGGCGACACAAGCGCTGTCGCTGTAACAACCCTGTACGATCTATATCATCTGCCAACAGACTTTCCTGGACAAAGTGCGCGTCCCTCTGGAAGCGGTCGGAACAAGGCATTACATCTTGAAGCCGCTTTCCAGAAAGATATTGACTCGCCGCGTTTCCGCCCGCATTTGCAGGTTCATGAGTTCGAAGCCTTTTTGTTTGTTGATCCAGTGCGCACCGCTACATTTTTTACAGAGATAAATATAGCGAAAGAAATTCAACGAATTCGCCGTGAATTTCCCACCCCAGAAGATATAAACGATAATCCCCAGACCGCACCGTCAAAACGAATCATTGAACTCTACCCAAAGTACGAAAAGCCGCTGTACGGCACGCTGGCGGTTTTGGAAATTGGGTTGGAACCAATTCGTGCGGAATGCCCACACTTTGATTCGTGGCTGACCTGGTTGGAAAGTTTGGGGTGAATTTCGCCTGATTGGCGATCACGGCTCTTCGGCTCTACGGCGTGGCGGGGGTCACGGTTTCGGGAGTCGAGGCGGCGAAGGCGGTGTTGGAGTGCAGGTCGAGGGATTTATTGACGGGGAGGGGCGGGAGCGGTCCGCTGTTTTTGCAGGCGGAGGACACGTCCGCGTGGGCGGGGCATTTGAAGGAGAAGGTCGCGCGCAGCGCAGAGTCGGAGGAGGAAGAGGAGAAGATGGAGGGGGAGGTATAAGAATTATCCATTCCTTGAACGGACGCGAGTCGGCGCAGTTCCTGGCGCACATCAAGCGGTTGCTCGAAGACCCCGCTTGGGCGCTGGTGGAGGCGTAGGGGCAGCGGGA
>QMIW01000081.1 GCA_024434165.1 Chloroflexota bacterium
CTGCCCTCTCCCATCGGGAGAGGGGGAAGTCATCCCAGAATATATAACCTTGTTTGGGGTGAGGGAAGCCTCTTGAAACCAAGGCAGCAACTCGGGTTAGATAGGCAACCAAGAGCAAAACCTCTGAAAGCCCATTATGAATCATTACAGCAAGTTACTCCAACAATCACTTGAAGAGTTTGATGAATGGCTGCGCCAGCGGCTAAACACAGATTCAACCAATACGCGGGTTTAAGCGCCGGCTGGTGTTCCACTTGCTCCGTTCGGGGGCGGTGGCGCAATCCGTTGGGCTGTTCCATACAAAAGAAAATCGCAATAAAAATTGATGTTGAAGCGAGTAAAATTAGTGGTGGAAAAAGGAGTAAAAATGTCTCTCCAGCAAATTACGTGAGATACCAGACAAGGTGCTCCTTGCAGAAAAGACGGACGCCGAGTCTAATGGGCAGGCTTTCCTCCGGGCGGACATCCGAACTTGCAGGGATGTCAGGGTTGAGTTCTTGCTCAGTTTAAAGCGCTACAAGGTTTTTCCATTTACAGCAGAACTTGATGATTTAGAAAGCGCATATGTTTAAAGCCATCAGTAATATGCCGCCGCTTCTTTATCTGTATCGGAGAAGATATGAATAAACATCTTCTTACAATTGCGATCGTATTCTCTATTGCCCTTCCAATTTTGGGATATGTTGGAGGTTACTGGTATGGGAGCCAGATCGATTGGTTCCGCTTGAGTTCACCGCCTGCACAACCTAGTCACATAGTCGGTATAGGAGTAGAAAATTCCCCCGAGGGTGACTTTGCTTTCGTCATACAGACCATCAATGGCGATTGGTATAATTACCGAGAGTACGGTACGGTGCATTGGGCAGAAACCAATGAAGAACGGGTTCGCTGGTTTGAGGAAGGCAACGAGCCGTGCGGGGCAACGCCGCGTCCATTTATTCCTCCTCCCCCAGGCCGGGTGATTGAGTGCGTTGAATATTATGCGGGACCCTATGCAGACCAAGAACCCGAGTTCTATGTCAAGCAATTGGCTTTGCTCGATGACGGGAGTGTATGGAAGTGGAGTTATCCCCGCTCGCTGATATATGCGATCATCAGGCGAAACATTTTGTTCGGTTTCTTTGGTTTTCTTGCAGGAGGTCTCCTCGGCGCAACAATAATTTTTACAATTCGGGGCAGCAACAAATCGAAGAAGTCCGGCAATCTTGGCTAACCCTGGCAGTACGCCCAACGACGTTTGTTAGCGGCAAAACCTACACATAACTTGCGCCCGAGTCAAAAACCCTGGAACAAGCCACGCAGTTTGAAGAAAGTTTCAGAATATGTATGTCAATGAAACGCACGTAATGAACAAAAAAGTTCTTGAATATATTATTAGAGTGAAAAAGCAAGGAAATGCACCAGTGATCGCGACATGGAACAGTGTGAATAAACCTTATATGGAGCAAGGCAGCCACCCAGATGTTGTTGAACGAGTCTGGGATGTTATTGGTTCTTCCTTACCAGAAGATTGTCGTTGCCTTGTATATGGTACGCCTGCTTTAGTGCATCCAAAAACAGGGGTAATTCTTGCTTTTTGTAATGGAACAGCTTATTGCATCCGTTTAACAGAACATCTCGTAGAAAAGGCGTTGAAGGCAGGAGCTAAAACATATCAAAAATGGACTTATGGCGGCGATATGGACACATTGCGCGATCTTGGCGCAGATTGGGTATTTGGCTGGTGGCTAGATAGTGAAGTCGAATGGTGTAATATAGTTTATAGAGAGATAGGAAACTTATAGTGCCAAAAATTCGATGGCATATAAAAATCCGTCGCGGTGGCAAAAGTGTTTTTCGGAACCAGCGAGTCTGCGTTCAAAAAGCCATCCAATACAGCGTGCGTCTGACGTGTGGGACTGCCGCCCGAAGGGCGGCGTGCGGCATTTTCCAGTATTTTTCCGGCTTCGAGTTTTCCTGTAACGCCTGCCTACTGCTCGAATGACCCTATCAAGCCGGGCAAGAATCCAATGGTATTGGTGAAAGTAGTCATGCTCCTTTACGACTCGCCTTGAAAAGAAATGCTTGAATATTTAGAACGAACGTGCTAATATAGTTTTGCACTTGATTGACCTCTGAATCAACCCCACAGTCATAAAAGGAGCAAACGCATGGAAACGACAATCCAGGATATAGAAGTCATGTTCGTGGAATCCCCCAATGGACCGGCTGGGTCAGGAGAAGCTTTCAACAAATTGGAGTCCAGCCTTGAAACCCTCAAAGGCAGGAAATTCTATGCCACCTTTCAATATGCGACTGGAGTGTACCGAGCCTGCGTAGAAATTGAAGACCCTGATGAACCAGAGCGTCTTGGGTTTCAAAAGTGGAGCATCCCTGGCGGCCTGTTCGCCCAGGAAAAACTCAAGAACTGGACAGAACATGCCGACGAAATTCCTGACCTGTTTGACAAAATGAGCCAGGAATATAAAGGGCGCATTGATTCAAGCCGCCCAAGCATTGAGTTTTATAAAAGTCAAAAGGAACTCATCCTCCTTTTGCCAATTCTTCGATAAAACCACCCACCACAGCGGATGGCGGAGACTGCCGCCTTCGGCGGCTTGCGGCATTTTAGGCATCTTTCCCTGGACTGTCCGTCCAGGGCAGGCTGGTTTCGGGCTTTTTCCTGCTCCCAAGTGGCGCCAAGGCACCATCCACGCCCACCCACACGCAGGTTTGTGTCACGAAGTGTCGCTCCGGGGGCGGTGGCGCAAACCGTTGGGTTGCTTTCTCGAATGGTCAGGTTCAGAAAGCTGAAGGAATTGAAATGAACTCGATACAAGAAAATATGATTGAGTTTCGAAAACAACTCAAGAAGGGGGTGATTCAAAAGGCATATCTGGGCTTGATGCAATACATGCTGAGTTTGAAGAACCACTTTACGAACCAATATCCTGATTTTTCCGTACCAGGGAGCATTTACTATGGGTACATGGATATGACGTATTTTTCTGTCGTTCCAGCGTCACTGAAAAATCGAGAGCTCAAGATTGCGATCGTGTTTGTGTATGATACCTTTCGATTTGAAGTCTGGTTATCGGGAAGAAATCAGCAGGTGATGATAAAATACTGGAAACTCTTCACAGATAGCGGTTGGAATCGATACAAGATCGCCCCTCAGGGAAAGTGGGCTGATTCTATTCTAGAGCATGTTTTGGTAGAGAATCCGGATTTTAGTGACTTACAAGCTTTGACGAAATTAATCGAGCAAGGAACACTGAAATTTATCAATGATGTTGAGAGGTTCTTAGCAAAAGCAGCAACCTACCGATAAACAGCAGTGTGGGGGTCGTAAAGACCTTTGCCAATTCTTCGATAAAACCACCCACCACAGCGGACGGCGGAGACTGCCGCCTTCGGCGGCGTGCAGCATTTTTCCCGGGACTGCCCTCCAGGACAGGCTGACTGAACGGCTTCATCACCCCCTCCCCGTTTTCCTCTTATAATTGCGAAATGTTTTTTCGTTCCCCCGCGGTGCGCCAGGCGCTCCTAATCGCCGTCATCACCCTCATCGCCTACGGACTGCTCCTCCCGCTCACCGGCTTCTACTGGGATGACTGGCCCTTCGCGTGGATCGCCAAATTTCTCGGTCCGGCGGAGTTCATCCCGGCGTTCATGCCGTTCCGCCCGTTTCTCGGTCCCATCTTTTATTTCACCACCAGCCTGATTCCGCCCGTGCCGCTTTACTGGCAGATCTTCGCGCTGGTCATCCGCGTTTTCATTGGCGCGGCGGCGTGGTGGATGTTTCAACAAATCCTCCCCCGGCGCAAAACGCTCGCCTACCTTGCTGCCCTGCTCATGCTCGTCTTTCCGGGCTACAGCCAGCACTGGGTTGCATACACGCACATCAACCAGGAACTCATCCCGTTCATTTTTTACCTGCTCTCGTTCGGCTGCACCTTCAAAGCCCTCCGCACGCAAAAGGGAACGGATACAGTCACCGCCCTGCTGCTGCAAATCTGCGGCATCTTCCCCACCGAATATTTCTTCGGCATCGAGGGCATCCGCTTTCTCCTTCTTCTTTCCTTCTTTCAAGGCAGCCTGCCTGAACGGTTTACAAAAGCCATAAAAATTTGGCTTCCCTACCTTCTCATCTGGATTCTCAACGCCGCCTGGCTTTACTACTACTACAACTTCGGTCCGTACAATTCCTACGAAGTCACCGCCGCGCAATCGCCGAACCTGCTATTCTTTTTGACACAGGCGCTGGATGCCCTGTGGAAAGCGGGATTCTACATCTGGATTCAAATCCTGCCCCTGACCTTATCCTCGCTTCCCGCGCCCGCTTCGCTCCTGACGTTGGGGCTGGCCGCCGTTTCCTTTGCCTTGCTCACGCCGGCGCTTCTCCGCTCCGCACAGGACGAGCCGCGCGATTTCACGTTTGGCATTTCGATGATTTTCATCGGCGCGATTGGCATCCTGCTTGGACGGCTGCCCTCGCTCGCCGCCAGTCTTCCGCTGACTTTGCAGACTTCATACGACCGCTTCATGGTCTCGATCATGCCCGGCGGCACGCTCTTCGTGCTGGGGCTGGTCGAACTGCTCGCCAAAAACTCCCGCGCGCGGGTCATTGTCCTAACCGCCCTGGTTGCGCTTGGAATCGGACAGCAATTCTTCAATGCCAACATCTTCCGCAGGGATTGGCAAAAGCAGGGCGAAATCTACTGGCAGTTGGCGTGGCGCATCCCCGCGCTCGAGCCGAACACCCTCCTGCTCACGCACCAAATGCCGATTGACTACGAAACCGACCTCTCCTTCACCGCGCCCATCAATTGGATGTACGCGCCGGGTTACACCCGCTCAGACCTGCCCTATATGCTGCTCTATACCGAAAAACGTATCGGCGGCTCCACCCTGCCCGCGCTCGAAAAGGACATCGCAATCCACTACCCCTACCGTACCGTGAATTTCAACGGTTCCACATCGCGCGCCGTCGTCATCTACATGCCGCGCAATGGATGCCTGCGTGTGCTCGACCCCCGGCGCGGCGATGACGAAATCTACGCCCGCGAGCCGGATGTGCTGACGGATGCCATCCCGCTCTCCGACCCGTCGCGCATCGTCACGCAGCCGGGTCAGCCCGCCCGCCCAATGTTCTTCCCGGAACCGGAGCATGGCTGGTGTTATTACTTCACCCATGCCGAACTTGCCAGCCAGATGGGAGATTACCGGCAGGCGGCGGCGCTGGGCGATGAAGCGCTGGCAGCCAACCTCCAGCCGGAGGACCCGTATGAATGGCTGGTCTTCATCGAAGCCTACGCCATGAACGGCGATCTGCGCACAGCGGAGAAGCTCTCCAACACGGCGCTCGATGCGGATGAACGAATCCTCAAAGGGGTGTGCAAGGTCTGGGAGCAGATTCAGGCGCGAGGTCCGGCGGGAGGCGAAAAATCCGCAGAAATCATTCGATTATCTTTTGGTTGCAATCCATGATGCGCGCTTGACGCTTTAAAGGTGATGTGCTACCATCTTTTTTCAGTACAATGAACGAGGAGAAGCTATGACTAGAAAACAACGAGGCGTGCTGGTGCTTTCCATGATGATGATTGCGAGTGTGCTGGTTTCCGCCTGCGAGCAATCACTCTCGACCCCTCCCGCCGAGACACCTACTGTGATCCCTACGGGGTTATTCGTTTCCCCCATTGCGTCTGTGGATAACCCGATGGCGATGATCGAAGAATTTGCCAAGCAGACCGCCGCAGCTCAGACCGCAACAGCCGGTGGAGGGACTCCCGCCGCGCCCGTGGAAACCGGGACCGGAACGCCGGGTACGCCATCTGCAGACCTGCCCACCGCCACGCCGACCCTCAACAACAGCACGCCGACGAATGTGGGTGCGTCATCCGGCGGGACGCCCGTGACGCCAGCCACGTCGGTTCCGGCTGGCTCGCGCCCCACGTCTTACACCCTGCAAAAGGGCGAATTCCCCTACTGCATTGCGCGCCGCTACAACCTCGACCCGGATGAACTCCTTGCCATCAACGGCTTGACCACGCAGGATGCCTACAGTCTCGTCAGCGGCACGGTGCTGAAGATACCGCAGACCGGCACCTTCCCCGGCAGCCGCGCGCTTGCCGCGCATCCAACCACGTACACGGTGGCTTCCGCCGATGAAACCGTCTACAGCGTGGCATGCAAATTCGGCGACGTGGAACCGAATGCGATTGCCGCCGCCAATAACATTTCCGTCAACGCCAAACTGACGGTCGGTCAGCAGCTGCAAATTCCATAACACGGACTTGCAAAAGCCCGGGTGCATCGCCTGGGCTTTTTTATTTTGATTCTTCGAGCCAAATATCACCACTGAGATCACGGAATATAAGAGGGAGTAAAAAAGAATCTCCGCATTCTCTGTGGTAAAAGAATAAGGGCTTTCCCGTAATTAACAGGGAAGAGCCTGACCACAAAGGGCACCAAGTACACAAAGGAGGGAAAGGCGTCCACTTTACAGGCGTTTTTCCTTCGTGCTCCCCCGGCACTTGCCCCGGGGGCAAGTGCCGGGTCCTAAGCCCTCAGCATGAGGGTCGTGGTGAAAATGGTTTTCCCGTTAAAAACGGTAGAACCAGAATAAGGAAACTATCATGCCTTCCTTTGAACTGCTTCGTTCTGAAATTCTTTTGAAGGGACGCGCCTTCACCATCCGCCGCGATTATTTGAAAACCCCCGACGGGCGCGAAACCAAATTCGATATCGTGGAGCACGGCGGCTCGGTCATCATTCTCCCCGTTGACGGGGAAGGCAACCTGTTGTTCGTACGCCAGTACCGTCATGCCGCAGGCATGGACCTGCTCGAACTGCCCGCCGGCACGCGCGACGGCGACGAGCCTTTTGAAGAGTGCGCCGCGCGCGAGATCCGCGAGGAGACAGGCATGGAGGCGGGGACGCTGAAATACGTCGGTTCGTTCTACCTCGCGCCGGGGTACTCCACCGAATACATGGGTGTCTTTTTGGCGACGGATTTGAAGCACAATCCGCTCGAAGCCGACGACGATGAATTTCTATCGCTGGAGAAAATCCCGGTGAAGGAGGCGCTGGCAATGGCGGAACGCGGTGAAGTGCCGGACGCCAAATCGCTGGCGGCGTTGTTGATGGCAAGACCGTATTTGGAGAAATAAATGAAGCCCATGATGATTCTGATCGCCGGACCCTACCGCTCTGGCACAAATGACGACCCGGAAAAGATCGCAGCCAATGTCCACTTTATGGAGTCGTTCGCTGTGCCCATCTTCCGCAAGGGACACATCCCAGTGCTTGGAGAATGGTATGCTCTTCCGCTTTTGGCGCTGGCAGGCTCAAAAGAAACCGGTGATGAGATTTTCAACGAGATTTTTCATCCGATTGCTGTGCGTCTGCTCGATAAATGTGACGCCGTTCTGCGGGTTGGTGGTGCATCTTCAGGCGCAGACTTGATGGTCAGCACCGCAAAAGAAAAAGGTGCAAAGATCTTTTATTCGTTGGATGAAATCCCAAACATATAACCGCTCAAAAACCGTCAAAACACCTCGAAAATTCGAGGTGTTTTTATTTCCACCAATCCTGTCCAAAATATGACATCATACAGGGGGGATTTAAGTCATATATAACTAACGTAATTCGTCCCGCAGGAATACACTTGCACGGATAGGTCGGGTGGACGACCCAACCTGCAGCCGCGAGAAAAACAAGGCGGAACGCCTTTTCTTACAGGAGCCAAAGAATGAACAAGAACATCATCATGATAGACGGCAATGAAGCGACGGCGTCTGTCGCACACCGTACCAATGAAGTGATCGCCATCTACCCGATCACCCCCTCCTCCGCCATGGGCGAGTTTTCAGACGAATGGTCCGCCAAAGGCAAAAAGAACATCTGGGGCACGATCCCGCTTGTCGTGGAGATGCAATCCGAAGGCGGCGCGGCGGGGACCGTGCACGGCGCGCTTCAAACCGGCGCCCTCACCACCACCTTCACCGCCTCCCAGGGTCTCCTGCTGATGATTCCCAACATGTACAAAATTGCCGGCGAACTCACCAGCACCGTCTTCCACGTTGCCGCGCGCGCCATCGCCGCCCATGCCCTCTCCATCTACGGCGACCACCAGGACGTGATGGCAGTCCGTCAGACCGGCTGGGCGATGATCGCCTCCGGTTCGGTGCAGGAAGCGCAGGACTTCGCCGCCATTGCCCAAGCCGCCACCCTCAAAGCGCGCGTGCCCTTCCTCCATTTCTTCGACGGATTCAGAACCTCGCACGAAGTCAACAAGATCGTCCAGTTATCGGATGACGAACTGCGCCTCATGCTGGACGATGAGCTGATTCGAGCCCATCGAGCCCGTGCCCTCACCCCGGAGCGACCCGTCCTGCGCGGGACCGCGCAAAACCCCGATGTCTACTTCCAGATGCGCGAAGCCGCCAACCCATACTACCTCGCCACGCCCGCCATCGCACAGGAGATGATGGACAAGTTCGCCAAAATCACCGGGCGGCAGTACAACCTCTTCGACTACAGCGGACACCCCGAAGCCGAGCGCGTGGTCGTCATTATGGGCTCCGGCGGCGAAGTGGCAGAGGAAACCGCCGCTTATCTCGCCGGGAAGGGCGAAAAAGTGGGCGTGATTCGCGTGCGCTTGTACCGTCCCTTCTCAGTGGGGCATTTCATCAAGACATTGCCCGGGAGCGTGAAATCCATTGCCGTGTTGGACCGCACCAAGGAACCCGGCGCGACCGGCGAACCGCTGTACATGGACGTGATTAGCGCTTTGGTTGAAGGTCGAAGGTCGAATGTCAACGTAATCGGTGGTCGTTATGGGCTTTCCTCGAAGGAATTTACCCCCGCAATGGCAAAGGCGGTCTTCGATGAACTCGCCAAGCCTGAACCCAAGAATCACTTCACCGTCGGCATCAACGACGACGTGACCCACACCAGCCTCGCCGTAGAGTCGTCCTTCTCCATCGAAAACGAGGGCATGGTCAGTTGCGTGTTCTTCGGTCTCGGCTCGGACGGCACCGTGGGCGCAAACAAGAATTCCATCAAGATCATCGGCGAAGAGACCGATAACTTCGCGCAGGGCTACTTCTATTACGACTCGAAGAAATCCGGCACGGTGACCATGTCGCACCTGCGTTTTGGTCCCAAAGCCATCCGCGCGCCGTATCTCATCGAAGCCAGCCAGGCGCATTTCGTTGCCTGTCACCAGTATTCCTTCCTCGAACGGGTGGATATGCTCAAATACGCCAGGGAAGGCGGCATCTTCCTGCTCAACAGCCTGTTTGGTCCCGATGAAGTCTGGGATCAACTGCCGCAGGAAGTGCAGAAGGACATCATCGCCAAAAAACTCAAATTCTATGTCATCAATGGCTACGAGGTGGCGGAAAAGACCGGCATGGGCGGGCGCATGAACACCATCATGCAGACGGCGTTCTTCGCCATCAGCGGCATCCTGCCGAAGGAGGCGGCGATTGCCGAGATCAAGCACGCCATCGAAAAAACGTACGGCAAACGCGGCGAAGCCGTGGTGCAGAAGAATTTCGAGGCGGTGGATGCGGCGGTAGCCGCCATTTATGAGGTCAAGGTCCCGGCGCAGGCAACGTCAAAGACGAGGCGCAGGCTCCCGGTCCCGAATGAAGCGCCGGAGTTCGTCCGCGAGGTGCTCGGTGAGATCATCAACTCCAACGGCGATAACGTTCCCGTCTCCGCCTTCCCTGTGGATGGAACCTTCCCGACCGGCACAACGCAATGGGAGAAGCGTAACCTCGCGCTTGAAATCCCGGTGTGGGATGCCGACCTGTGTATTCAATGCGGAAAATGCGTGCTGATTTGTCCGCATGCAGTCATTCGCCACAAGGTGTACGACGAGAAACATCTTGCCGGTGCGCCAGAGACGTTCAAGCATGTCAAGTCAAAGTTCAAGGAATTTTCGAACGGGTACGCTTACACGCTTCAGGTTGCGCCCGAAGACTGCACAGGCTGTACGTTGTGCGTGGAGATCTGCCCGGTGAAAGACAAGACCGCGGTGGGGCGCAAGGCGATCAACATGGAACCGCAGCCGCCCCTGCGGGAAGCCGAAGCGAAGAATTGGGATTTCTTCATGAAGATCCCCGATTTGGACAGGAATTTGATCAATCCTTCCACCGTCAAGAATTCGCAGTTGCTGCGCCCGTTGTTCGAGTTCAGCGGCGCGTGCGCGGGCTGCGGCGAAACGCCCTATGTGAAACTGGTCTCGCAGCTGTTTGGCGACCGCGCCGTGATCGCGAATGCGACCGGTTGTTCCTCGATCTACGGCGGCAACCTGCCCACCACACCCTGGGCAAAGGATGCCAACGGGCGCGGACCGGCGTGGTCGAACTCGCTGTTCGAAGACAACGCCGAGTTCGGTTTGGGCATGCGCCTCACCATTGACAAGCAGAATGAGTTTGCGCGCGAATTGCTCAAATCGCTCGAAGAAAGCGTGGGCGCGGAGTTGACGAGCGCGATTTTGAACGCGGATCAATCCAGCGACGCGGGCATCGAAGCCCAGCGCGAGCGCGTTGCCGAACTGAAGAAGAAACTGGAAGCGATGAACGACCCGCGCGCGAAGGACCTCATCAGCGTTGCCGATACGCTCGTCAAACGCTCGGTGTGGATCATCGGCGGCGACGGCTGGGCGTACGACATAGGCTACGGGGGCCTGGACCACGTCCTCGCCAGCGGCAGGAACGTGAACGTGCTGGTGCTGGATACCGAGGTGTATTCCAATACGGGCGGGCAATCGAGTAAAGCCACGCCGCGCGCGGCGGTCGCCAAGTTTGCCATGAGCGGCAAGGGCATGCCGAAGAAAGACCTCGGTCTGATCGCCATGTCCTACGGCTACGTGTACGTTGCGCGCGTGGCGATGGGCGCAAACGACCAGCAGACGCTCAAAGCCATGCTCGAAGCCGAATCCTACGACGGACCGTCTCTGATCATCGCGTACAGTCCGTGCATTGCGCACGGCTACGACATGGCGCGCAGCCTCGACCAGGCGAAACTGGCGGTGCAGGCGGGTCACTGGCCCATGTTCCGTTACGATCCGCGCCTGGCATTGCAGGGACAAAACCCGCTCGTCATCGAATCCAAGGAGCCGAGCATCCCGTTCGCGCAATATGCGTACAACGAAACCCGCTACAAGATGCTCACTCAAATGAATGAAGAGCGCGCGGAAGAATTAATGAAGGAAGCCCAGCACGACGCGCGTTCCCGCTGGGCGCTCTATCAGCAGATGGCTTCCATGCACTTCAACGGAGATAAAAAGGAGTAACCATCGCAGACCTGGCAGCCCACGTGGAAACGGCTGTCGGGTTTTTTCAAATGGTCTATAATTTCAATGGGTTTTTCCATTGAGAGAATATCGGGCTGAAAGCCCGGCTCACATGCGTTTTTACAAAGAGTAAAGGATTATGACAAACTTATCCACCACCTACCTCGGCTTGAAACTGAAAAACCCGCTGGTCGCTTCGGCGTCCCCCATTTCAAAGAACATAGACAAGGTGAAGAAACTGGAGGAGGCTGGCATCTCCGCCGTGGTGATGTACTCCCTGTTCGAGGAGCAAATCATCCACGAAAGCCTCGAACTCGACCATTTCCTGACGCGCGGCACCGAATCCTTTGCCGAAGCCCTCACCTACCTGCCCGACGGCGGCATGTATGCGGTCAGACCGGAGAGGTATCTCAACCAGGTTGCCGGGCTCAAAAAAGCGGTGAACATTCCCGTCATCGGAAGTTTGAACGGCGTTTCCAAAGGCGGCTGGACGAGTTATGCGAAACGCATTCAGGATGCAGGCGCGGATGCGCTCGAACTGAACCTGTATTACCTTGCCACCGACCCCGATCTGACCAGCCAGCAGTTGGAGGATGCGCAGGTGGAATTGGTGGCGGAAGTACGGTCTGCGATCACGATTCCGCTGGCGGTGAAACTCAGCCCCTTCGTAACTTCCCTGCCGAATTTCGCCAAACGCATCGTGGATGCAGGCGCGAACGGGCTCGTCCTTTTCAACCGCTTCTACCAGCCCGATTTCGACCTGGACGAACTGGATATCGTCCACAACCTCGACCTCAGCACCTCGGCAGACCTGCGGCTCCCCTTGCGCTGGATCTCGATCCTGTATGGAAAGATCAAAGCGGACTTCGCCCTGACGAGCGGCGTGCATTCGCCCCTGGATGTGCTGAAAGCGATGATGGCGGGCGCAAAGGTCGCCATGACCGCCTCCGAACTCCTATGGGCCGGCTCCTACAAGCGCGTCACCGAAATCCTTGCCCACATCGAGACATGGATGAAGGAACATGAGTACGAATCCATCGAGCAGATGCAGGGCAGCATGAGCCAGAAGAACGTCCGCGAACCGGCGGCGTTCGAGCGCGCGAACTACATGAAGGTTCTCAGTTCGTGGCGGGAGCTGCCGTAAACCAACCTGCAAACAAAAAAGACTCTCCGCGGAGAGTCTTTTTATTTGGCGGTTATTCTTCAACAGGAGCAGCGGCAGCTTGCTTGCGCTGGCGGAAGGTGATGCGCCCGCGCGACATATCGTAGGGGGACATTTCGAGCGCGACGCGGTCGCCCAACAAAATGCGGATGTAGTGCTTGCGCATCTTGCCGGACAGGTAGGCGAGCACCTCGTGACCGTTATCGAGTTTCACCCGAAACTGCGTGCCGGGGAGCGCCTCCACCACCACACCGTCCACCCTGATTTTGCCTTCTTCTTTTGTCATATCTCATGCCTCTCGATCTATTCTGCATCCTTGAAGGAGCGCCGCTTGATGCGGCGGATCGCCTTCTTTCTTTCCATACGGCGGGTTTCGCTCTTGGAAACGAACCAGCGTTTGCGGCGGACGGTGCTCAAAACGCCGCTCTTGACAACCTTCTTGCGAAAGCGCTTGAGCAGGGAATCCTGGGACTCGCCGTTTCGTAAATTGACACTTGCCACTGGTTTCACCTCCTTTCCGTTATGGAAATTGCCCAGAGGGCATAATAAAAAAATCGGCTGTCGTGCACAGATTCAGCCGAAGGCGTTCACCAAGAACTTGAAACGAACTCCATGATCGCAAGATCAATAATACGCTTCACACTCCTTTGATTTGACCAGAGGACAATCCGCCTCTGCTGAACCTGCGGCTGGGATTATACACGATTCGAGCGTGGATGAGAAGATTCTAAGGGGGAGAAAAATTTGTCTGGCAGCCGGGCAGGCTGTCGGGAGGTTCGATGCGCGGCTCGGAGGCGGAATCCGCCTGCTGTATAATGATTCTCATGAAGGATATCCTGGAGAAAATCAAGAGGGATCCCCGGTATTTGAAAAATATCGAATTCGGCGAGCCGCGTCCCGGGCACCCGGAGGGGAAGGTCAAATTTCACATCCGCGACCTGGAAAACAACCTCGAATTGCTGTGGACGCAGGGAAAAGTTCCAGACCGAACCGCCTACTGGAAGTTGAAGTTTCTGATACACGTGCATGATGCGTTCAAGGCGGAAGCGGAGACGCACGGCTCGCCCCATGATCCCAAAAACCATGCCTTCATCGCCAGGCAATACGCCAGCCGGTTTACCGAGAATGAAGACCTTTTAAATATGATTCAGTTCCACGACGAAAATTACAAGTTGTGGAGGGAATACCGGCAAACCGGCAGGTACGACGGCGAACGGTTCCAGCGCCTCCTGGAAACCATTCAGGATTGGGACCTGTTCCTGCTCTTTATCATCATTGACGGCTGTACTGCGGGCAAGGAATACGCCAAATTAAGTTGGTTTATTGGCGAGGTGAAAAAGCACAAGGCGACTCGCGTGGAAGCCTCCTGGGTGCTGCCGCAGGCGGATGGGGCGCGGTAAATTTGTCTTGACAACATTGCAGTGAAAAATTCCTGTTTTTTGCTTTCTGCTTGCACAATCCAAATTTTGGTTGTACACTTCATAACAGATGTAACAAATCGTACAATCGGGTCACAAACAGCCAGATAAACACAGGTCATCACAGGTCTGGAGGGAATATGGCAAACTTGATACGCCGTTTGAGGTTGTGGTTAATCGAAAGAAGGGGACGCAGCCTTGGCGCGCCGACGATACGCTTCGACGAAAGGGAGATCATTGCGCCCGGCAGGGATTTATACGTCCCCGAAAATATATGGCGCTTCCTGACGGGCGTGAGCGCTTTTTACCTGCCGCTTCCCCCGAATACATACGGCATCGTCATCTTCCCGGATGGGACGACCCGCAACCTGGCGGGAGGGCTGCACGAAGTGCCGCCCGGCTTGTATAAACTGCAATATGTGGACAAGCACGAGCGCTTCGATTTCACTGCCCCCATTACCGAAATCGCGCTGGACGGGGAAATTCTTACCTTGCGCGTCCTCGTCCAATACCGCGTGATTGACCCCCTGATCGTCCTCAAGATTGACCGCCCCATCGAAACCCTGATGGAAAACATCCAGTCGGACCTGGCTCAATACATCCGCACCCACAACCACGCGGATATTATCAACCCGGCGGATGCCGAGGACAGGGGAAGAATCCTCCAGCACCTGATTCAAAAGCACCTCAACCGCCATCCGCTTTCACGGGCGATTGCCATTTCGGGCATCGAGATCAAGGAATACGCCGGAGACCGGGATTACATCAACCAGCGGCGCAGCAACCAAATTCAACAAATGCAGGATCTTTTCGACAGGGCGCAGTTGGACCGCAAGAAGGAAATCGAACGCATCCGGGCGGAACACAAGCTGGAACTGGACAAACTGACCGCCAAATCTGCCGCGGAAACCGCCGCCCTGCGAAATGAAATCCTCCACGAGAGCCAGAAACGGGACATCGTGCTGGACGATATGCGTCAGCAAGCCAAACGGCGGCATGAACTGATCGTCAAAGCCATGGATGCGATCAGCGAAGCGATGGAACATTCCAGTTATTCGCGCAACGCCAGCGGCGAGATAAAAAACACCATCACCGAACTGCTTGCCGCCATCGGCGAAAGCAGACCCGACACCGGTCAGACGGCATCGCCGGGAGGAGCCGCTCCCGCCCAAGGCAGCCCCGTGCCCGCTCAAGCCGGCCCGCAGACTTCCGGCAATGAGAAGATCGAGCGCCTGACAAACTCCCTGCTGAGTCTTCTAAGAACCAAAAAATGAACGCCCTATACGTCGAAGCCGTTCAATCCCAGTCCAATTGGCAGGCGGTATTCGCCTTTCAGGTCTTCCTGCGTCCGATTGACGAATGGGTCAAGATGAAATGGGGCTTCAACTCCGGGGCGTTGTTGGATGAAGCGCTCGACCGCTTCAAACTATTCCTTGAATCCCAGGTCACCAGCGACGAGTTTCAATCGGAAGACGAACAAAGCAACCGCACCCTGGCGCTGCGCTGCATCAACCTGCCGGGCGAAGGGCTTCAATTCGCTGTTTTGGGCAAGGCGGCCGACTCCGAAAGAGAACGCGCCCTGTCGGCGGGGCGGGACTATGCGCGTGAGATCTTCTCCACGTTTCCACACGACTTTATTCTCAAACCCGCCGAGACCAAAGCAGATTTCGACCGACTCGCCGGAAATCACCTGTTCGCCAAAAAAGCCCGGCTCGCCGGCATTCAACGGGAAAATGCGTTCATCCCGCCCATGCTGCGCTACCAGTATATGACGGGGTTGTGGCAGTCCAGCCCCCGCGCTTATGAACAGGTTTGGCGCGCCCTTTCCGGCGCACAACATCATGCAGGGCTCGGGACGCTTCGGACTGGCGAGCCTTGCCAATCTTGACCAGTTGCCGCCCACCGGCGCCATCGTCATCGCTGCGCCGCTCAAGATCGTCGACGGCTCCGGCAGTCCGCTGCGCGTGCTGGCGCTGGTTGGCTAAAGGCTGTAGCTGCAATGTCGGACACCACTGTACTGCGCGCCGTCGCCTCGATCGAAGAAGTCGAGCATTTCCAGCAATTGGAGCGGCTGATCTGGCAGTCGCCGCCGGAGGATGTCGTCCCTGTCCACGTGGCAATCACCGTGATCCGCAACGGCGGTGGGCTGATCGCCGCCTTCGACGCAGCGGGCCCTGTCGAAACCGGCGGCATGGTCGGCCTGACCTTCTGGTTCCCAGGCCTGGGCATCCCCACAACACGCGAAACGGAGAGAGGGGGAGAGGAGGAGACAGGGAGAATGGGAAACAAACCCAATCTCCCAATCGCCAAATCGCCAAATCCCCAATTTCCAATCTCCAATCTCCCAATCTCATCTTCCGCCCCTCGCCCCTCGCCCCTGCTCAAAATGTGCAGCCACATGGCGGGCGTCTTGCCAGCGTGGCAGGGACGCGGGCTGGGCGTGCGGCTCAAGCTGGCGCAGCGCGACGCGATCCTGGCGCAGGGTGTGACCGATTGGGTGACATGGACCTACGACCCACTCTTTCGCGTCAACGCCGTGCTCAACATTCACCGGCTGGGCGCGGTCTGCAACACCTACAAACGCAACTGGTACGGCGTGATGAAGGACGGTCTCAACGCCGGTGCTCCCAGCGACCGCTGTCAGGTGGATTGGTGGCTGGCGAGTGTGCGCGTGAAGGAGCGGATTGTAAGGAGCGAGGGGCGACGTGAGCCGGTCAGCGAACTTCCTGATGATTTGCAGGTGCTGCCAACGGTCGCCAGCGGTGAGACTTTTCGAGCGCCGGTCGATGTCGAGCCGATCCTGGACGGGCGCCCGATTGCCGTGCCCATCCCCGATGACATCGTCGCCATCCGCCGCGCCGACGCCGGGCTTGGCATGGCATGGCGGCTCTCCATGCGCCATGCTCTGGAGCAGGCGTTTG
>QMIW01000082.1 GCA_024434165.1 Chloroflexota bacterium
TTCTTTGTCATCATGTTTTGGATACACACAGAGGAAACCTGTGAGTGGAATTATTCTTGCAGTATTGCGGATAAATCGTGAGTTACGCCTGCCTAAATAGGCGAATAAAAATGGCGGAGGAACACGAGTTTCCATCTTGTACCAGGGTTTTCGCTGCGAGATAAGCGGTCGCTGAGGAAGCCCGATTTTTTCACCCACTTTAAGATACTGCTTCACCGCATCAGGATAAGCATCGTAAGGTTCGCCATTAAGGGACAAGAGCAGCGTTGGTCGTCCTTTTGCCTTAAGCGAATTTATTGTTTCTTTCGTGATCTCTTGCGTGGGAACATCGCGCGTTCGCCCAATTGCACGAACGAAATATCTTTCAGGAATATCCAATTTCTTCGCCTGCTCATCTGTCAGGAAAAAGAAATCGTTTGCGCCAGTGGCAACACCCCGAACCACTTGAACAAAATCGCCAAGCACATATCTTCCTCTTTTTTCCGTGATTGGCGGACGAGATAACCCTGTTTCCAATCCCTCAAACAAATCACGTTCAATAGCTTTCAACGCTTTTCCTTCCTCGGCAATAAAACCCGAGCCTACCCACGTTTTCAGAGCGTTCCCCTGAGGTTCGAAGCACTTCGCCCAGGCGAACTTTTCCTTCGGTTCTGAATTTTGGATAAAAAAGATAATCGGGTTAGTATCTACGCTGGGAAAGGGGGATGCTTCAGGGGCAAAGGTGACGACGGCATCCAGGCGATATTTCGTCGAAATCCATTGCCACAGATCGTTGGCAAATTTCCCTTCACACGTGTCAGCGGGCATGATGAAAGCGAGTCGCCCCTTCTCCCCCAATAGCGACAAGGCGCGAATTAGGAAATAAACATGCAATCCCGCGCGTCCATCCAATATCTTTCCAGTCGTTTGCAGGCATAAACGCTTCAGCCGCTCTTTATCCTCCATGGCAATTCGATGATGACGAATATAGGGCGGGTTGGCAACAATTGCCGATAATTTATTATTGGGAGGCTGAAAAACAAAATCACCAATCGTTACACCATTAATATCCTC
Source organism: Chloroflexota bacterium (assembly GCA_024434165.1). Classification (GTDB taxonomy): domain Bacteria; phylum Chloroflexota; class Anaerolineae; order Anaerolineales; family Villigracilaceae; genus Villigracilis. The sequence goes on from QMIW01000082.1 coordinate 1,054, forward strand.
TTTCGTTAAGCCGTAGCCGATGGCTTGTTGCAATGCACTCGCATCAATGTCCATTCCAGAGAGAGAAACATAAAACCCTTTCTCTTTTGAGACCGCCTTTACTGCGCGAAAAAACGCTCCTGCACCTACAGCAGGATCGAATACTGTGCCGCTTTTTTCAGTAAGCACATATTCAACCATCGCTTCTGCCACCCAATCAGGAGTCCAAAACTGCCCCTTTTCCCGAAGCAACTCTCTTGCTTTGCCAGATGCAGGCAGTTTGTACGAGTTAATCTTCTTTTCCATCGGCGAGTTCTCGTAAAATATCCAATGCTTCAGACCGCAACTTCATTGTTCCACCGTCAAAGTGAACATAAGGCAGAATATGACCATTTTTGTCGGTAATACTTTTGGCGACAAGACGCGGCTCTTCTACAGAATCACCAAGCGGGTATCCGTAATGATAATAAAACTTGTAAAGCGCTTTTTTCGTCGTCGCTCCGCCCGGCGCCTGGAATGTTTGGACTGTCGGCAGAATGTAACCTTCGCCAATCAATCGCTGGGCTTCATCAAGCGCAACGCCAAACGCCATGTCAAAGAAAACATGCCAAATATGTATCGGAATTCCAATTCTATCCTGCCATGTTTGCAATGGTTCTCGATCCTCTTCCTTCACAATGATCGTTGGCAAAACAGCATTCTTTTTCAAGCCAGGTTTTCCATCCAGACGTTTCTGCGGTCTCAATTCAGCGCCATAGTCAGGCATCAAAGCCCCTTTCCACAAGCTGTTTTCACATTCTACTGCTAGAATGGCTTTTGAAAGGAGATGCTGCATATTCTCGTCATCCTCAACGGTAAATGGCAACTCGGAAGTACCACCAAGAGTTTCGATTAATTTCGTAACAATGTTCTGATCTGCCTTCTTGAAAACCAATAAGTCGGGCCGTTTGATTGCGCCTAATCCAGCTGCTTCCAAGCGTTCAAAATAAAGTTCGAAGGCACGCACATCATCATCGGGAGCGGCACCACTCGGTCCATACGGTATCGCAAAGAATTCGCCAGTTTCATTGACTGCCTGAGTAATGCGTTCTTCGCTCCATACACCCTGCGACCAGCGCATTAGGAAATCGCTTCCACGTAAGCGTCGTGGGTTCAGGAAGAAATTTGCCCATTCAACAGGGGGATGTCCATTGAATTGGAGTTTGGTGTCTTCAGTACAGACGCTCAATGCTTCTTCAAATAAATGCATGTCTGGTTTCTCCCAATCAAATTATACCTTCGTATTTATTGCCTTTAATGCAAAATGTCCTTCACATACGTGCCAAATCCTTCAATTTCCATCACTTCCTCCACTCTGGGAATCCTCACTCCTTTCGCGTTATTTTCCCGCCACTCAACACCCCCACGACATAACGCAGCGAAGATTAAAAGCGCGGCAACCCACCTGCAATCTCCGAGCAGGTGGGTTGCCGTCGAAACAGGAACAGGTGAAGGTCTGGAAAGAGGCGGTTTTTATTCCAGGGCGATGTACCACTTGAGCGTCGAGTCGTCGAATATCGCGGTGTCGTTTTCGTAGGAAACGTAGGGCCACAGCACCAGCATCACGCCAGTTTCATCCTTTCCAATCTGGATGGCAACCCAACCCTCCGCCTCGCCGCCGGGCGCGAGGTCGGCTTCCAGTTCCGGGGCGGGGACTTCAACGTCAATGAACGAAACCGCATCGTAAATCTCGCCCGCGCTTCCGAGGCTGCGAAACATCTTTCCATAAACGTGGGCGCTTGGGTTTGTTCCTACATATTTCACCCGCAGGTTGACCAGCGCATATTCCATGTTTGGATCTTCGTGCGGCTTGTTGAACGGTGAAGCCTGCTCCAGTATCGTCATGGCTTCGCCGCCGCGCAGGTATTGAAGGACTTGAATTTCCCATTCCGGCGTAACCAGCGTTTCTGTGAGTGGGATGGGATTCTCCGGGCTGCTGCCCAACGGCGCGGCGGGCAGCTCTTCGGTTGCGGCTTCTGTCGGCGGGATTTCAGTCGCTTCCACTGCCGGACTTTCGGTTGGTACGGTGTCGGCTGGAGGTTGGGCGGTCGCCGATGCGGATTCCCCACACGCCATCGTCATCGCCAGCAATGTGACGAGGGCAAACAGGATAGTCTTGTTCGAGGGTCGGCTCATTTTATTCTCCTTTCATTTCTAAAGAAAATACAAGTTGCCGAAGCGCGATGAGACTCGGTGGTGTGGTGCTTCTTTACCAGATTACACGGCTGGCTCGCGGTTTCAAATCCCCAAAAAGTAACGCCGGCTAAACCGCCGCCAGTTCCGTCGTCGTATCCCGCGACTTTCTGCCGCACATATCCTTCACGTACTGAACATCCCCCGGTTTGTCGTATTTTTCCTTGTACGCCGCGCTGACCAGGTCCTTCAGCCGCTCGCTGCGCGTTTGCACGGCGCGCACCTTGAATTCCTTCTCCCCCACGAATATGCTCCCGTAAGGGTCTTCGAGAAACGTCCGCCACCAACTGCGCGGTTTCATGCTCCACGAACGGACAAAGACCCGTCCTTCCACGACCACCGCCCAAATGCCGATGATGCGGTGGGTCGAATCCGAACCCGCGCGGATGCCGAGCATCCTTTCGCGTTGGATGCTTGCAAGGATTTCCTTTGGGAAGGTTCTTTTTGTTTTCATTAATTCGCTCTCGAAGTATTTGTCAAATAGTTTATCGCCGCAGACACGATCAATTCCGCTTTTTCGGGAGGCAGACCGGTTTTTACAGAAACTTTTCGGACAACCTCCTCCTTGCGCTCCCTATCTCCCACAATCGCCAGCAGCGCATGCAGCCATTCGTCCATGTTGATTTCGATATCGTCATTCTCGTCATTTTGGTCGTTCCGCTTTTTCCCTCCTCGAACGATGTTTATGGAAGGTGTTCCCCTTTTTCCAGATCCGTCAACAGCAAATCCAGCGCGCCGACGGAGACCTGCAATTCCCGCAGGGAAATGCCCAGCGAGACGATCATCAACACCAGCGCGATGCCGAAACTCCACTCGCCGCCGTCCGTCCAGCCTGCAAAAAGGGCAAACATGCTTGTCACACACAAGAGCAGGCTGAGCACACCGAAAATCTGCATATTGCGGATGAGATACACGCGGTAACGCAGGTTGTCAATTTGAGCCAGCAGGTTTTTATCCCGGTGTTCATGATACCGGTCATAAAGATTGCGGATGATGGTGGCGAGCGTCAGAAAACGGTTGGTATACGCCAGCAGGAGCAGGGATACCGTTGGGAATAACAATGCCGGAGTGGTAAGCGAAAACTCCATTTTTGCCTCTCAAACCAGTCCGAAACTGACATGGGTCGGGCTGACCAACAGCATGGGCACGTGCAGGCTGAACTGCGGCAGGTACGGGTTGCTGATATCCGCTTCATAAACGGACATCCAGCCGGTGGACGACACATCGAGAAACGTCGCCAGATCTGCCTGAGTCGAGATGCGCAGTTTCCCTTTCAGCATAAAGGAAGCGACCAGCATACTAACCGGCTGCATCATCCGGTTGTGTTCGCTGTCGTCGTAATCGAACGGTTCGCTGGCGGGCGGCGCAAGGTGAAAAGCGATCACCTCCGCGGTCGGGACGAACACTTCCGGGTACGCGAGCGATTTGGGCGGCGTTCCTTCCAAAAGAATCACATTGGGCGCAAGCACGTGAATAAAATTCGGCACTCCCTGGGTTCGAAGCCAGATACTGACGCGCACATTTTCCTTGACCACAATCTCCCCTCGCACGAGCATGTTCTTCGTGTACAACATGACCAGGGCGGTCTTTTCATCGTCGGCAAGCGGCTTCATTGTTCCTCCTTCCGGGTTGTTCTCATTATACAGCACCCTTCCGGGCGGCAGATGGAACGTTTATACTCTCATGCCATGCAGTCGAACAACAAACATTGGAACATCCTTCCGCGCATCACGCCCGAAGCCGATGCCGCGTTGGGCGCGCTCAATCCTCCGCTTTTGCGGCAGGTGCTTTTCAACCGCGGCTTTGCCACCGACGCCGATGCGCGCGCCTTTTTGCGCGCCGAAGCAAACTTCAACGCCGATCCCTTTCAAATGACCGGCATGGGCGCGGCTGTCGAGCGCATCCGCTTTGCGATTCAAAACCGCGAACCCATCGCCATCTACGGCGATTATGATGTGGACGGAGTCACCGCCACGGCATTGCTCGTCGAAACCCTGCAAAGGATGGGCGCGGACGTGCGCGGCTACATCCCCAACCGCTTCGAGGAAGGCTACGGTCTCAACAACAACGCGCTGGAAGAACTGAAAGCGGACGGCGTGAGACTGGTCATCACCGTGGATTGCGGCATCCGCTCGCCGAACGAAGCGCTTCACGCCCGGACCCTGGGGCTGGACCTGATCATCAGCGACCATCACCACCCCGATAATGAAAACCTGCCCCCTGCCTTTGCCGTCATCAACCCCAAACAGCACGGCGACCCATACCCCGATAAGGATTTGGCGGGCGTGGGAATTGCCTACAAGATCGCCGAGGCATTACTTTCAGGCAGTGGACCGCAGACGGTAGACGGCAGACCGTCTATGATCAATGGGCAAATCCTCAACTCATTACTCGATCTTGTAGCGCTCGGAACCGTCGCCGACCTCGCCCCGCTGGTTGGAGAGAACCGCGTGCTGGTAAAAAAGGGACTGAAGCAGATGCGCCAGACCACACGGCAGGGCTTGTTCTCGCTGGCGGCTGTCTCGGAGGTCGCGCTGCAAAAGGTCACCGCGGGGCATATTGGTTTCATGCTCGGTCCGCGCTTGAACGCGGCAGGACGGCTCAGGGAAGCGCTGGCGGCATTCGAACTGTTGACCACCACAGATGTATTCAAAGCCGGCGAACTCGCCCAGCAATTGGATATGCAGAACCGCGAACGCCAGCGCATCACCCGCGAGATGCAAATTCGCGCCGAGGAAATCGCCCTGAGCGACGACCCGGATGCCTACCTGCTGTTTGCCGCACATGAGGAATTCAATTCCGGCGTGGTCGGTCTTGCCGCCTCGCGCCTGACGGAGAAATATTACCGTCCCGCCATCGTCGCCGCCAAAGGCGAAGAAGAGACGCGCGGCTCATGCCGCTCCATCCCCGAATTCCACATCACCGACGCGCTCGACCAATGCGCGGACCTGCTCGTCCGTCACGGCGGTCACGCCGCGGCGGCGGGATTCACCGTGCGGAACAACAACCTGCCTGAATTGATTGCACGGCTGAAAGCCATCGCCGGGGAAAAACTTTCGGGAACGGAACTCAGACCCACAGTCACGGCGGATGCGGAAGTTTCCCTCGCAGACATCCGCCCGGAGTTGTACGAGAAGGCGTTGAAATATCTCGAACCCACCGGCTACGGGAATCGCGAACCCGCGTTCGTGGCGCGCAATGTCCGAGTCAAAAATTCGCGCGTCGTCGGCGCAGACGGCAAACATTTGAAGTTGGCGCTCGAAGACGAGAAGGGATACACGCACGACGCCATCGGCTTCCGGCTTGGCGACTGGCACAAAACCATGCCCGCCCGCGTGGATATTTTGTTCACCTACGAACCGAACGAATACAACGGGCGTGTGAGTTACCAGTTGAACTTGAAAGACTTAAAACCGTCATAGTTTTGGGGTCAGGCAGCTTGCTGTCGTCGTAGTTTTAGAGTCAGGCAGCTGGCTGCCGTCGTAGTTTTGGAGTCAGGCAGCTGGCTGCCGTCGTAGTTTTAGAGTCAGGCAGCTGGCTGCCGAGATCACGAGAGCAAGTTCCCGGAGTCCATAGTTTTCGCCTTCAACTCCTCTTCGCGCTCAGGGATGGTAAAGCGGGTGATCGTTGTGTAATCCACGAAACCGGGGAGGAATCGATTCATGAACGCAGTCACGCTCCACAGCCAGGGAATGATCCACATTCGGCGCGGGCGGCGCACCAGTTTAACCACAGCCTTGCCGACTTGTTCCGCCGTCAACAGCATGAACTTCGGCGTGGTGGCTTTGGTCTTGCGTTTGATGCCCGCGTGCTGACCGAACTCGGTCACGACGCCGCCGGGGTAGATGAGGGACACGTCAATGCCCCAGGGCTTCACTTCGCGGCGCAGGGCTTCAGAAAAGCCATGCACGGCATGTTTGGATGCGGCATAGATGGTGTACGTGGGCGTACCGACCAAGCCCGCCATCGAACACATATTGATGATGCTCCCGCTGCGCTGTCGAATCATCACCGGCAACACCTGCCGCGTGGTTTGAATGACGCCCATCACGTTCACATCAATCTGCGCCTGAATATCCTTCACGGGGTCGAGGTTTTCCAGCCAGTCCAGCCGCCCAAAACCTGCGTTATTAACCAGCGTGTCAATGCGCCCGAAACGTTCGAGCGCCTGCGAAACCAGTTTCTGAATATCCTCCAGTTTGGAGAGATCGGCTTGCACCACCAGCGATTCCGCGCCTGTGCCCATCGTTTCGATCTCCTGTGCGAGCGATTGCAGGCGGTCCACGCGGCGGGCGGCAAGAATCACCTTCGCGCCTTCGCGCCCAAACTCGCGCGCCGCCGCTTCGCCGATTCCCGATGAAGCGCCCGTGACAATGACGACTTTACCTTTAATGTCCATGTCGGTCTCCTCGTCTTCAAATTCAATGTGGTTGGTAAAAAGATAACTCCTCACAAGTAATCCAATTTGATCGAACTTCATTACGCCCGAAGCATTCCCCCGCAATTTGGAGATTGCTTCGTCGCCGCCCGAAGGGCTCCTCCTCGCAATGACATGAAATTACGGTCCCCAGCGGGGTTGGTAATCGCAGTACCCGTTATCCGTCAACCGGCGCACATCCGTGCCGTCCACACGGATGATGTAAATCTCGCAGCCATGGTCGTCGCCATAATGATCGAAGTACGATGTGAATGCCACCCATTCCCCATCCGGCGAAATGGAAGGTCCCTGCGAATTGCCGCCGGTGGGAGTCAACATGCGGGTATTCGAACCGTCCGCGTTCATGATGTAGACATCCCGATTCCACGGCGGACCGGAATAGGTGACGATGAACCGCCCATCGGGAGACCAATCGCTTCTTCCCCGGACTGCGGGCAGGTCGCTGACCTTCAACAGTTCGCTCCCGTCGGGTTTGATTCGATACAATTGAATCGCGCCCTGCATATCGGACGCAAACAAAATGAAGGCTCCATCCGGCGACCAGGTTGGGTCCCAGCCTGCAGCGTTGGGAATCGGATGCGGGCTGCCTCCATCGCGGTCCATCAGCCAGATTTGATTCGAACCTGCGGTCGAAAGTTTGAAGGCGATCAATGCGCCGTCGGGGGAGATTTCCGGTCCGTTCAGGTTGCCGAGTCGTTCGGTCAGTTGAGCGACATTGCCGGAGGCGATATCCATTTCGTAAATTTCGTAGATGCCCGGCTCGCGGAACGCGGCGTATATCACACTCTTCCCGTCCGGCGAGATGGATGGGTAATAATGCTGGCGTTTGTCGTCCGTCGTCAGGCGGCGGAAGCCCGTCCCATCGGCGTTGATGATGCAGATTTGATTGTTCGCCTGCACCTTGAAGATCTGGCAGACAAAGGCAATCTTTCCGGTTGGCTCGCCGGTGGAGGTGATTGAGTTATCGGGTTGGAGGGTGGCATCAGCCCCCGGCGGAGTCACAGCCGCGAGGGTGGCGAACAGGTCCGGCGCCGGGGCGGAAGCGGCTGGCAGGCTGCAGGCAAAAAGGAAAATCAGCACGAGCGTCCAACATGAAAGACGGCGAAGTCTCGTCATACCAATAAAACCACCCCAGGCTGGTCTATAAGCCGCATTCTGTCCATGGCGCCGAGGCGCCACTGGGCAGTCATCTCTCTGGGCGGCGCGTCGCCGCGCCGCTCGATGCAGCCTACCCGGAGCTGACCATTCCCACGGTTGGGAACGGTACGTATGGAGACGAGCAGCCTCCCATCGTCCACAGACGAATTCGCTCCTGCTTGGCCTTGCTCCCGGCGGGGGTTACCTGGCCACACGCATTACTGCGCGCGCCGGTGGTCTCTTACACCACCTTTTCACTCTGACTACCCTCACCCCTACACCCCTTTCCCGGTGGGAGAGGGGATGGGGGGAGGGAGCGACCTGTTTCTGTGGCCCTTATCCGGCAGGTTCACGCCTCATCGGCGGTTTTCCCATCCGCGAGGGATGGGATTTCCCCGCCCCGGGTGCTATCCGACGCCGTGCTCTATAGGAGTGCGGACTTTCCTCGATCCCGTCAACGCAGGACCGCGACTGCCCGACCAGCCTGAGGTAATTGCATGATACACGCGGAAGGAGGGAGAGTCAACGGCTGAAAGGTGGACATTTCAAGAAAAGACATTAAAATTGGAGGGCGTACGTTGCGATCTCATTTAAGAGCTCACTTTACGCAGAACGCCCGAAGGCGTCGCTGTGGCGGCATTCTCACAAAATGAGCCTGCCTTCCACCCAACCCTTCGAGACGGTGCGTAACATGAGTAAGAGGAATTCCTTTGAGCAACCTGTCCGGAAAATTCGTCATTGGTCTGACCGGTAATATCGCCACCGGCAAAAGCGTGGTGCGCCGCATGCTGGAACATCTGGGGGCGTACACGATTGATGCGGACGCGCTCACCCATCGCGCATATTCCAAAGGCGCGCCGGGTTACCAGCAAGTGATAGACAGGTTCGGGAAGTGGATCATCAACAAGGACGGCGAGGTGGACCGCCAGAAACTGGGCAACCTGGTCTTCAACGACCCGGAGGCGATGAAGCAGCTGGAGGCAATCGTCCACCCGCTGGTGCGGCAGGCGGCGGAAATCCTCATCAAGCGCGCAACCCAGCCCGTCGTCGTGATCGAGGCGATCAAACTCCTCGAAAGCGAACTGCGCAACGTGTGCGACACCATCTGGGTGACGAACGCGCCGGAAGTCATCCAGATCGAACGCCTGATGCGCAAACGCGGCTTGACCCGCGAACAGGCTCAGGAACGAATTCACATGCAGTCGGCGCAGAGCGCAAAGGTGGCGGTGGCGAACATCGTCATCACGAACACCGGCTCCTACGAGGATTTGTGGAAACAGGTCAGCGAGGCATGGAAGGAAGTGGTGCCCGGCGAAAAGGAAGCGCCGCCCGAGACCCTCACCATCAAGAAACCGGTCACGCCCACCGGAGAAATCACCTCGCATCGCGGCAAGCCCAAACACGCCTCCGCCATCGCGGACTTGATCACCCGCCTGAGCAAGGGCGCGGTCAAATTGACCGCAACGGACGTGATGGAAAGTTTCGGCGACAAAGCCTATATGCTGCTCCAGCAGGACGGCAACCTCGTAGGTGTGGCGGGCTGGCAGGTGGAAAACCTGGTGACGCGCACCACCGACATCTTCCTCGAAGACGGACTGGAGAAGGAAAAAGCGCTCGAGATTTTGATCAAGGGCGTGGAAGGCGCCTCCAGCGAATTGCAAAGTGAAGCGTCGCTTGTGTTTGCGACGAACGAACTTTCCAGCCAGGATGCGCTCTGGCAAAGACTCGGTTATGAGAAGCGCACTCCCGAAACGCTTGGCGTGCAGGCATGGCAGGATGCCGCCGTCGAGTCCATCCCTGCGGGAAGCGCGCTCTTTTTCAAGCAGCTCCGCCAGGACCGCGTCCTGCGCCCGATCTAACCCCCAACAACCGGGAGGCGGGGGCTGTTCGCCGCTTTTCATCGTCGTATGTCTGGGCGTCAGGGCAAGGCTCCAATATTCGGCAATCGCCGCCATTGCCTGCGCCGTAATTTACCAGGCGTCCATCACCGCATGGGCGGGTTTCTTAACCTCCGTTTAGTAAATTATGCGATACTTCCGATTGCCGCGGCTGTGACCCAGCCTTTATTATCGTGACTGAATTCCTGAACAACCTCTTTTTCATATTTCAACGTATCAGCTGGCTGAGTGTGCTGGATATTATGCTCGTCACGCTGATTTTCTTTGCCCTGTTGTACTCCCTGCGCGATACACAGGCAATGGCGTTGCTGCGCGGGATGATCCTGCTGGTGGTTGCGCTCATCCTGTTGACCAGCCTGGTGGAACTGCCCGCCTTTTCATGGATCGCGCAGAACTCCCTGCCGGCGCTGCTGCTCGCCCTGCCGGTGATCTTCGCCCCGGAGATTCGACGGACTCTCGAACGCCTCGGCCGCGCCGGAACGTTTTTGCCTGCCGCCGTCAAATCGAGCGACCTCGCCCTCGAGGAGACCATCCGCGCGGTGGTGAGCGCCACGGCGCGGCTCTCTGCCCGCCAGCACGGCGCGCTCATCATTATGCAGAGGCTGGACAATCTCGACGAGTTCGCTCATACCGGCGTTCAGTTGAATGCAAAGGTCACGCCGGAGTTATTGTTGCAAATTTTTTATCCGAACACGCCCCTGCACGACGGCGGCGCGATCATCGTCAATTCGAAAGTGGTGGCGGCGGCTTGCGTCCTGCCGCTTTCCGCAAGCGGAATTTTGAACCGCACGCCCGAACGGCAGATGGGGCTGCGCCACCGCGCGGCGCTGGGCACCTCGGAAGCCAGCGACGCGATTGCCATCGTGGTCTCGGAGGAGACGGGAGCCATTTCCATTGCCCATGCCGGCAGAATGCTGCGCCGCCTCGACCCGGACCGGCTGGAAAACATCCTCACGGCTTTCTTCCGCCCAAGCAGCCGGGAGCAAAAGCCCACGTTCTTCGGGAGAATCTTCACCGGCTTTCAACGAAGGGAAAAAGAGAAATAATGCTTCGCTGGGTTGCCGACAACTATCGCACGTTTTTATGGGCATTTGCGCTGGCGGTTGCCGTGTGGATTTCCGCCGTCACCTCGGCGGACCCGGATGAAACGCGCACGCTTCCCTCACCCGTGCCGGTGCAGATCATCGGTCAGGCATCCAACCTGGTTTTGAGCAGCGAGATTCCCACCGAAGTGGAAGTGACCCTGCGCGCGCCGCGCTCGGTGTGGAGCCTGATCGAAGACGACCCCGGACTTGTGCGCGCCATCCTCGATCTTTCCAGCATGAGTTCGGGCGAGCACGTGGTCGAACTGCAAATCCAGATTGACCCGCGCCCGGTGCAGATTGTCTCGGTCTCTCCGCGCACGATTGCGTTCACCCTCGAACCGCTGATGACCAAATCCTTCGATGTGGACTTGAGCATTTCGGGCGAAGCCGCCGTGGGCTATCAGGTGGGAGAGGCAAGCCTCGAGCCGGTGGAAGTTGTGGTGGCAGGCGCCCAGTCCCAGGTCCAGAAAGTGACGCGCGCGCGCATCTCCGTGGACCTGAACGGCATCCGCGAGAACTTCGATCAAACGTTAAAGGTGGAAGTGCTCGACGACAAGGGTCAAATCGTGGAGGGCGTTACGGTTTCGCCGGATGAGGTTCACGTTACCCTGCCTGTCAGCCAGCAGGGCGGCTACCGCGATGTGGCGGTGAAGGTCACGATCATCGGGCGTGTGGCGAGCGGATACCGTTTGACGGATCTTTCCGTGTTCCCGCCGGTTGTCACGGTTTATTCGGCGGACCCGGAGTTGGTGGGGAACCTGCCCGGCGTGGTGGAGACCCAACCGCTGGATTTACAAAACGCGCAGGACGACATCAACACCAGGCTTTCGCTGAACCTGCCGCCGGGCGTTTCGATCATCGGCGAGCAGACGGTGCTGGTGCAGGCGGGGGTCTCGCCCATCGAAGGCAGTGTGACGATGGCAGGCGAGATCATCGAGGTGACGGGGCTTGCAAACGGGCTGACGGCGCAGGTCTCGCCCATCAGCGTGGATGTGATCCTTTCGGGTCCGCTGCCCCTGCTGGATACGCTGACGCGCCAGTCGGTGCGCGCCACGGTGGATTTGAGCGGCTTGTCGGCAGGAACGTATCAGGTCACACCGAAGGTCGAGATTTTGATCTCGAACATCATCGTCGAGTCCATCCTGCCAAATACGATTGAAGTGGTGATCACGGAATTGGATACGGCGAATCCCGTGCCGTCTCCCACACCGACACGCAACCCTTAGAAAATGGAATCATGAAACCAATTGTTGCACTTGTAGGCAGACCCAACGTGGGTAAATCCACGCTTTTCAACCGTCTCGTCGGCGAACGCATGGCGATTGTGGACGACACGCCCGGCACGACCCGCGACCGTCTCTTCGGCGATGCAGAATGGAACGGGCGCGCCTTCACCGTAATTGACACGGGCGGCATTGACCCGACGCATGGAGGCCGGACTCCGCTTTCGGTGGGCTCCGCGGAATTCATCGGCGACATCCGCAGGCAGGCGCAAGCCGCCATCCAGGAGGCGGATGCGGTGCTTTTCATCACCGACGGTGAAACGGGCGTCACCGAGCCGGATCGCGAAGTGGCGGAAATCCTGCGCCGGATGCAAAGGAAACAGCCCGACGGCTCCTTCCAGCCGCCGATCTTTCTGGCGGTAAACAAATGTGAATCGCGGGAACGGCGCGAACAGGCGGCGGAGTTCTACGAACTTGGCTTGGGCGACCCGTATCCCATTTCCGCGATTCACGGCACCGACACCGGCGACCTGCTGGATGCGCTGGTCAACGCCCTGCCCGAACAAAAGGAAGACGAGCAGGACGAGAACATCAAAATCGCCATCGTCGGCAAGCCGAATGCGGGCAAATCGAGTCTGTTGAACAGGCTCGTCGGCGAGGAGCGGGTCATCGTCAGCCCGATTCCCGGCACGACGCGCGATGCGATTGACACGCAGTTCGAGTTCAACGGGCTGCCCATCACGTTGATTGACACGGCTGGCATTCGCAGACGCGGCAAGATCGAAAAAGGCGTGGAGGAATACAGCGTCATCCGTTCGTTCAAAGCCATCGAGCGCGCGGATGTTTCCCTGCTGATGATTGACGCGACCACCGGCATCACCGCGCAGGATGCGCACATCGCGGGCTTCATCAAGGACGAATGGAAGTCCTGCGTGGTGCTGGTCAACAAATGGGACGCCGTCGAGAAGGACGGCACAACCATGAACGCCTATACCGAAAAAATCCTCAACGACCTGAACTTCATGTCGTACGTGCCCATTCTCTACATTTCCGCAAAAACCGGTCAGCGCGTGGATCAGGTCCTGCCGATGGCGCTGCGCGTGCAGGAGGAGCGCCTCGCGCGTTTGACGACTTCCAAAATCAACGAGATCATCCACCGCGCGCAGGACGCGCATCCGCATCCAACCCATGCCGGGCGCGCGCTCAAGATGTTCTACGGCACCCAGGTTCGCAGCGACCCGCCGACGTTCATGATCTACGTCAACGACCCGACGCTGATGCACTTCACCTACCTGCGTTATCTCGAAAACCAGATTCGCGCAGAGTATGGGTTTTTGGGCACGCCCATCCGCATTGTGACGAAGGGGAGACGGGAATAAATTTCCGGCTTTTCCGTTTCTGGCGGGAAACCCCTTACCACGAAGGGTCGCAAAAGGCGCACAAAGGATGTTTTTTTTGGCTTTTCCCTTTGTGCGTCTTTGTCTCCTGGGTGGTTGAAAAAAAGATTCCCGTTAAAAACGGTAGACCCAAATTTCTCAAATACAAAGGATACGACGCTCGCAAAGGGCAAACCTTCGTGACCCAAGCCCCGGCACGGCGGTTGGGTACATCGTTGTAAAAAAAGAAATGAAACCAAAAACCATCCTCATCCTCGGCGATACCATCGCCATTGTCCTCCTGACCCTGATCGGTTTCGCCACGCACGGCGAGACGGATATTTCCTATCTTCCGCGCATGGCGGCGGCGTTCTTCCCGGTCGTTTTCGCGTGGTTCCTGCTTGCGCCCTGGTTCGGTCTGTTCGACGAAGGGGTTATCGCCAACCCGAAGAATCTGTGGCGCGTTTCGCTGGCTATGCTTTTCGCCGCGCCGCTGGCGACGACCCTCCGCGCCGCATGGCTGGGGGGCACCTCGCTGCCGGTTTTTACGCTCGTCCTCGGAATTAGCAGCGCGGCTGGGATGATTTTGTGGAGGTGGATTTTCACCCGTATTACAGGAAGAAATCTAACATAATTGCAATTCGCATATTGAGGGTAAAATATCCTCATGGATGAAAACGCGCTCATCAAATCGGCACAGACCGGCGACCTGGACGCCTTCAACACGCTGATTCTTCATTATCAAGACGCGGTCTTCAATACCGCCCTGCGCATCCTCGGCGATGAAGACCAGGCGCAGGATGCCGCACAGGAAGCCTTCATCTCCGCCTTTCGAAGCATCTCCTCCTTTCGCGGCGGCTCATTCAAGGCGTGGATTCTCCGCACCGTGACCAACGCCTGCTACGACGAACTGCGCCGCCAAAAGCGCCGTCCCACCGCGCCGCTCGAACCGGAAACCAGCGACGGCGAAGAAATGGATTCGCCCAAGTGGCTGGCGGACCCGAACATGACCCCCGATCAAAAAGCCGAAGCCGACGAACTCGAACATGCCATCCAGCACTGTCTCGACGCATTGCCGGCGGAATTCCGCAGCGTGGTGGTGCTCGCCGACATTCAAGGCATGGATTACACCGAAGTCGCCGCCGCATCGCGCGTGCCGTTGGGTACCATCAAGAGCCGCCTTGCCCGCGCGCGCCTGCGTTTGCGCGAATGTCTGCGCTCGTTCGAGGAACTTTTGCCCGCTTCCTTTCGTCTTGAAGGGGAGAGTGCCCGATGAAAAACTTCCGCGAGATTGAACAACTCTCTGCCTATCTGGATGGACAGCTCAATGCGTCTGAAACTGTGCGGGTGGAGTCCCGCATCAAATCGGACCCCGAGCTTGCTTCTGTTTTAAACGATCTTCGCACCACCCGAAGCCTGCTCCGCAAACTGCCCGCCCGCAAGGCTCCGCGCAACTTCACGCTCACCCGCAAAATGGTGGGACTCAAACCGCCGCTTCCGCGAACGTATCCGCTTTTCAGGCTGGCAACCGCATTTGCGACGGTCCTGTTCCTGCTGTCGTTCTCTGTGAACGCGCTCTCGCCGTATTTCAGTTTTGGCGGAGCCGCAGCGCCCGTCTTTGGCTATGGCGGAGGCGGAGGCGGCGACGCAACCGCCATGGAAGCGCCAGCCGCCACCGAAGAAATGTCCGTCCAGGAAATGCCGCCCGCCGAGGAAGCAGCCACCGAAGCGGCTGTCCCCGAAGCGACCGAAGAGGCGCGTGTTACAGAACCCACACCCGAAGCATTCGCCGTTCCCAAAGACGTTCAGCCTGAACCCACAGCGCAGGCACAGCCTCAGGAATTGCAGCCCCAGCCCGAAGTCCAGGGCGAAGCGCCCGTTCCCGCCGCGTGGATGATTGCCTTCCTGGTCATCGGCATCCTGAGCGCGCTGGCGATCGACAGTTTCATCAAATTCTGCCCGCGCTGCGCGGCGGAGGTGACGCGCGAAGACAAGTTCGGCATGGTACGTCCCGTCTGCCCGCAGTGCGGGTGGATTTATTTTCAAGACCCGAAGGTGGCAGCGGCTGTCCTCATCGAAGAGGGCGGCCGTGTTCTGCTTGTGCGGCGGACGAACGAACCGTTTCGCGGGTTGTGGACTCTGCCGGCGGGTTTTGTCAACGGGGGTGAAGACCCCGCCGAGGCGGCGGCGCGCGAATGTTTTGAAGAAACCGGCTTGACGGTGCGCATCACCCGCGTGCTGGATGTCATCTCGGGGCGCGAACACGAGCGCGGCGCAGATTTCATCATCGTCTATTGTGCGGAGGTGATCGGCGGCGAAATGTCCCCTGCCGATGACGCCGACGCGGTGGAATGGTTCGAACGCGGCAACCTGCCTCCGCTGGCGTTCAAAGCAACGCAGAAGGTATTGCTGGGCTGACGCGGCTTCGGGCTCAAAAACCCGAAGTTTTTTTATGAGTTTTCCTCTTGACTCTCGTTCCTGTCAAACATAAAATGGAAGCACAATCGAACGGATGTCGGGGAAGAGATCCCGCGAGCGCGGGACGCCGAAGGTGCAAATCTGGAGCCGGCGAAGCCAGATGAATCTCTCAGGCAAAAGGACCCTGCATCTGTAAAACTCTGGAAAATCCCTTTCGGGATACCGACGGTGTAAATTTAGTTTGATAGTCGGTTGGTCGAATAGTCCGGTAGTCGGATGCTCAAAAGACGAAGCGACTACGCGACCAGCCAACTGTGCGGCTAAACGAATCTCTCAGGTTCCATTACAGA
This sequence comes from Chloroflexota bacterium, assembly GCA_024434165.1. Lineage (GTDB taxonomy): Bacteria > Chloroflexota > Anaerolineae > Anaerolineales > Villigracilaceae > Villigracilis. The sequence continues at coordinate 17,190 of QMIW01000082.1, forward strand.
GGACGCGCGATAATAATGCTGCGCGTCCTCTTTTGATTCGCCACCGCTCTGGAGTCAGCCAGCTTGCTGGCGATATTTCAGCGGCAAGCCGCTGGACTCAAAAAATCCAAACAGGAGACAAATAATGAACACCCCTTCCAACCTCAAATACACCAAATCCGATGAATGGTTCAACCCTGCCACCGGCGCGGCGGGAATCACCGACTACGCCCAGGGTCAGCTCTCCGACATCGTCTTTGTCGAAATCCTCGTGGAGGAAGGCGAGGAAGTGACCGTCGGCAAGCCCATCGCCTCGGTCGAGTCGGTGAAAGCCTCTGCGGAAATTTACGCCCCTGCGGCAGGCAAGGTCAGCGCAGTGAACAAGGGACTTTCCGAAAAGCCCGAACTCATCAACTCCGATCCTTACGGCGAGGCGTGGATGATCAAGATCGAAGGCGGCGCCGCCGGGGATGCAATGGACTCTGCCGCTTATGAAAAGTACTGTGAAGAAAGAGCGCATTAGTCGGATAGTCCGGTAGTCGGATGGTCCGGTAGCCGGATGGTCCGGTAGTCCGATAGTCGGATGGTCCGATAGTCGCTTAGTCGGGTATCAAGACCACACGACCACGTGACCACACGACCACACGACCATCCGACCACACGACCACACGACCACACGACCACGTGACCACGTGACCACACGACCACACGACCATCCGACCACGTGACCACACGACCACACGACCACGTGACCATCCGACCACGTGACCACACGACCACACGACCATCCGACCACGTGACCATCCGACCAGGAGACCAAAATGACCTACATCCCCATTTCCCCCGCAGAACGGGATGCGATGCTCAAGACCGTCGGCGTGAAATCGCTCGATGATCTCTTCGACGCTGTTCCCAAGAAGCATCGCTTTCCCAAACTTGACCTTCCCCCCGCGCTCACCGAAATGGAAGCCGCCGCGCACCTCGCGGAGATGGCTTCCAGCAACGAACACGTGCGCGAGCATCTCATTTCCTTCCTCGGCGCGGGCGCGTACAACCATTACGTCCCTTCCGTGGTGGATCATATCCTCCGTCGCGGAGAGTTCTACACCGCCTATACCCCCTATCAACCCGAAATTTCACAAGGCACATTGCAAGCCATCTTTGAATATCAATCCCTGATGGCAAACCTGACAGGCATGGAGGTCTCCAACGCCTCGCATTACGACGGCGCGACTGCCACCGCGGAAGCCGTCAATCTCGCTTTCGCCCAATTCCGCGGCAAGCGCAAAAAGATCGTCATCTCTCCTACCGTGCATCCGCAATACCGCGAAGTCATCCGCACGTATTCACAAGGCATGGGGTTGGAAGAGGCGGGAGACGACCCCAACGCAGACCTCGAGGCGGGTCCCGAAGCGCTCACATCCCTGATTGACGACAAGACCATGCTCGTCATCGTGCAGTATCCCGATTTCTTCGGGCGCATCCACGATTACACCAAACTCATCGAAGACGCGCACGCCAAAGGCGCGCTCGTTTGTGTGGTCGCCAATCCGACTGCGCTGATCATGCTCAAGACACCGGGCGAAATGGGTGCGGATATTGTCGTCGGCGAAGCGCAGCCTTTTGGCATTCCGCTTTGGTATGGCGGACCGTACCTCGGTTTCTTCACCACCAAAAAATCGTACGTGCATAAAATGGCGGGTCGTCTCGTTGGCGAAACCGTTGACAATCGCGGGCAGCGCGCCTACGTGCTGACCCTCACCGCGCGCGAACAGCATATCAAACGCGAACGCGCCACTTCCAACATCTGCACCAATCAAGGCTTGCTCGCGCTGGCGGCGGCGGTGTATATGTCCACGCTCGGCAAACAAGGCTTGCAGGAAGTTGCGAATCTTTGTTATCAAAAAGCGCATTACGCCGCGAACGAACTCAGCCAGATCGAAGGTTTCGGTCTGTGCTTCAACGAGCCGTTCTTCCACGAGTTTGCGCTTTGCTGTCCCAAGCCCGCGGGTGAGGTCAATCAATACCTGCTCGATAACGGCATCCTCGGCGGATACGACCTCGGCAGGGATTATCCGTCGCTTGCCAATCACCTCCTTGTCTGCGTGACCGAGATGAACAGCAAGGAAGATATTGACATGCTGGTGGAAGCGTTGAAGGAGATGTGAAATGGCGACTATCGTCGAACCCACCGTTTTTGAACTTTCCTCCCCGGGGCGGCGCGGTGTGAGGATGCCCGCCTCAGACGTGCCCGAAACTGCTCTGCCACCCAGGCAGTTACTCCGCTCCGACCTTCCCCTGCCCGAACTCGCCGAGGTGGACGTGGTGCGCCACTACACCAAACTCAGCAAATTCAACTACAGCGTGGATGATGGCTTCTATCCGCTCGGCTCCTGCACGATGAAATACAACCCGAAGATCAACGAAGATACCTGCCGTCTGCCGGGATTTTTGTTCACCCACCCCTTGCAGCCGATTGAAACCGTGCAGGGCAATCTCGCCTTGATGTACGAATTGCAGGAATGGCTCAAGGAGATCAGCGGTTTTGCAGGGATTACGCTCCAACCCGCCGCGGGCGCGCACGGCGAATTCACGGGCGTGCTGATCATGAACGCCTATCACAAATCGCGCAGCGACACGAAACGCACCAAAATGCTCATCCCCGATGCGGCGCATGGGACCAACCCCGCCTCCGTCGGCATGTTGGGCATGAGCGTGGTAACCATTCCTTCCGACCCGCGCGGCAACGTTGACCTGAAAGCCCTTGAAGCCGCCTGCGACGATACCGTCGTCGGCATGATGCTCACCAACCCGAACACGCTTGGTCTGTTCGATGAAAATATCGAGAAAGTGATCGAACTGGTTCACAACTGCGGCGGATTGATGTACGGCGACGGCGCGAATCTCAATCCCCTGCTTGGCGTCGTCCGCCCCGGCGACCTCGGCTTCGACGTGATGCACTTCAACCTGCACAAGACCTTCTCCGTGCCTCACGGCGGCGGCGGACCCGGCTCCGGTCCTGTCGGCGTCAGCCAAACCCTGGTGGACTTCCTGCCCGCGCCTCTTGTCGGCATCATCGAAGAAGGCGATGACGACGAAATGGCTCCGCTGTACGGCTTCGTCACCCCGAAGAAATCCATCGGGCGCATGAAAGCATTCCACGGTCACTTTGGCGGCGGGCTCGTCCGCGCGTACACCTACATTGCCATGCACGGACCCGACGGCTTGAAGGACATTGCCCAGTACTCGGTGCTAAACGCCAACTATCTGCAAGCCCGCCTGCGAGAGACATACGAGATCCCCTATCACCGCATCTGCATGCACGAGTTCGTCGCGGAAGGAAAATTCGAGGGCAGCGATGTCCGCGCATTGGACATCTCCAAACGCCTGATGGATTACGGCTTCCACCCGCCGACAAACTACTTCCCGCTCATCGTCCCCGAAGCGCTGATGATCGAGCCGACCGAAACCGAAAACAAGGACACGCTCGACCGCTTCGCCGACGCGCTCATCAAGATCGCCGAAGAAGCCAAGTCCCAGCCTGACCTGCTCCACAACGCGCCGCTCACCACAAAATTCGGCCGCATGGACGAGGTCAAAGCGGCGAGGGAGTTGGTGCTGTGCTGCTGGCTGCCGGAAAATTATAGTGATCAGTGATCAGTAACCAGTAACCAGTGATCAGTAATCAGTAAAGCCTCGCGGGTGAAAGCCTGCGGGGCTTTTTGACATCTTTACAGGAGTAAATCCGCCCGCTCAGTGCCTGAAAGCCATTTCGACATGGCTCAACATGGCACCCCTGATTTGACTCATAAAAGAACTCCGAGACCTTAGAAATCTCGGAGTTCTGGATTACAAACCCAACGTATGTTTGAGAGCCTTATCCACTTCTGTCATTGGAATTTTTCCAATGACACGGTCTATGGCGATCTCGGCAATGGTGGCAAGATTATCGGTCATCACCACCGAGTCGGTCAGCAAACCTGATTCTTTCCCAGCGGGTGTGTCCAATTCTATCAATACGCGGCTTGGGTGATTGGCTCGAAAGACGCGACTTGTAATCATCGCCACAACAACCTGCGGTAGACCGCTTTCGAGATTATCCGTTTGAACAACCAGGGCAGGACGAGGTTTGACGGTTTTCAAGTCTGAATGCGGAAACAACACTAAAACAACGTCACGCGTTAAACGTGCGCTTCGTAGTTGTCATAGATGCTCATCTCAGGGCTGTCCCACTCTTCGGCAAAAGCGGCAAGTTGCGCGCGAATTTCACCCGCTTGCTCCTCGCTGATGCCGCGAGCGCGCAGGTCAATCCCCTCCCCGCCCAGAAATGTGACGATCACGGGGGTCTCATCGGGAATATTGGTTGGGTTGTTCTTCAACACAATCTTTCCCTTGCGATAGACGCCTTGTAAAGTGGTTAACATTACAGTTACTCCTTGCTCTCCGGGGATTATAACTCACATCATGACCCTTCGGTTTCGGCTTGACAGAAATCACCATCCAAAAAATCTGCGCCGTTCTCAGCCGCTACCCTCAATGTGGAAAAGGCGACGTTGTACGGCTCGCGCTCCAAAGGCAATTACAAAAACGGCGCGAATTTGACACTGGATGTGGTCTATAAAATCCTGGACGATATTGATGAATTGCTTCTGCCATCTACAATTGACCTGTCCATTTTCAACGACATCACCGACCTCGATGTGATCGCACATATTCAACGGGTGGCGTCACATTCTATGACAGACACCAGACTATTCCCGAGTTGACAGTAAGGTGAAAGTGGCGCGAGGAGGCTGGTGTTGCCGAAGATGCTGACTGCCGGAAAATTACAGCGACTAAGAAATTATCTCAAAACCCTGCAAAACGCCCCATCCAAGCATGTTTGAGGCTCAAAATTCGACTTTTGAGATAGTTTCTAAGTAGTCGGTCGAAATAAATTTTACAAAAATACGCTCCCGGCGGCGTCCCCGCCGCCGAGGACGGCGGCATGAGCAGGAATTTGTTTTCTAAA
>QMIW01000160.1 GCA_024434165.1 Chloroflexota bacterium
CCAGCCGCGTCCGCCCATGATGACCAGTTCATTTTCCTCCAGCAATTGCACCGATGCGCTGTCATACGGCACCATCCGGTGGAGTTGTTCGAGGATGTGGTTGACCGCCTGGTCCATTTCCAGTTTTTCCGTGATCGCCAGCCCGACTTTTCGCAGGGTTTCGGAGGTGTCCGCCCGCTGTCTTGCCTCCTCCACCGCCTTGAATTTTTCGAGCGCGAGGGCAATCAGCGCGGAGGCTTGCTCGCAGATGGCGATCTCCTCCTTTTGGAAATCGTGCTTCTTGCCAAACGCCAGTATCACCGCTCCCATCCTCTTTTCGCTGGCGATCAACGGCAGTACCAGCACGGATTTGGCGGCGAACTTTTGAATGATGCTTTTATCCGCGTAGAGGGTGGTGTTGGTATCCTCTACGACCAATGTGCGCCCAATGCGCAGTGCGGACTCGGTAAACGTGAGGTCGCCCTGCCTGGGTTTGAAGGTGGTGTACGCATCCGACGACATTCCATAGGACGCCAGGGGGATGGGCAATTTGGAGGCGTCGTCCCACAAGGTGATGAAGCATCCGTCGGCGTGAATCAAGCCGCCCAGCCGCTCCACAACCACCTGTGCCATTTCTTTGATGTCGCCCGCCTGCAGGGAAATGCCCACGATTTCGTGCAGAAGGCTCAAGGCGCGCTGGCGGCGCAGGACTTGTTGTTCGGCGCGGGCGCGCGATTCCGCCGCCCCAAAGATGCTGGCGGCGGCATGGAAGGCATCCAGTTCCATGCCGGTCCACTTCCGTTCCTCGCGGCATTCGTCGAACATGAGGAAGCCCCACCAGTGGCTCTCCACGAAGATCGGGATTGCCGCAATGGAAAGACTCCCCAGCGGCTCGAAAAATTCCTGTTCCTCCTCCGGCAGGTCCTTTGTCAAGCCGAAAATGAGGTGCCCATCCGACATTGTGTTTTGCCACCTGTCGAATCCTTTTGCCTTCAAAGGGACATGCTGCAAAGCGGGGTTATTGACCTGGGGCGCAATGCCGGGAGCCGTCCACTCGTAGCACAGGCTGGAATGAACGACTTTGTTTTCATCCGTGTAATTGACCGCAACCAGGACGCGGCTGACATCCGCCGCCCGTCCGAGTTTTCCCAGCACTTCGGGGATATTCCCTTCCCAGACGGGTGTGCGCAGAAACTGTTCCGCCGCATGGCTGATGGCGGACATGATCGATTCGCGGCGGGCGAGCGCAAGTTCCGCCTCTCTGCTCCGGGTGACGTCGTGCAATATGACCATGCAATCGGAAACTTTCCGCCCTTGCGTCAATCTCGATGCGAGAACAGGGGAGATGGTCACTTCGTAGATTTTCGTCTGCCTGCCGCTTTCCAGCTGGATTTCCGCATGATGCTCGCCTTCCACGAGATAAGGCGAGAGTTTTTCATGGAACGCCTGGGAGACCTGAGGGAAAAGCTGCCCGATCGCTTCGTCATCGCTGCGTCCGAGCAGCGCTTCCGCCGCGGGGTTGAGGTACAAAATGCGCTGCTGGGCGTTCAATACAATGACTCCGTCCCTCATGGTTTTTATGACGTTGATATGTTCCGGCGGCAGGACCTCCAACAGGCGGTACTTGACGATTGCCCAGAAAAGCCCGATGGCGGTGGGCAGGAAGAACAGCGGTGTCAGGTCGAGGTTGTGAATGGGTCCGACCCCGGAGAGAAAGACCAAATTGCCGACCAGGGGAACCAGGATGCTCAGGATGACGAAACTGATTTGCGCGCGGTACATGCCGGGACGATGAATCAGTTCCATGATCAGAATGCTGCTTGCAGCCAGCAAAAGCCCATAGAAAAACAATATCTGAATCCAGAAGAACAGACCGAAGCGGACGGAAAGCAGGGTCAACCCGCTCGACGTGACCGCGGTTTCGTCCGTCCACATCAGGCGGTGGAGCGGGTTTGTCCACACAAGAATTAATGTGAGAATGGGGATGACCCACAGAGCGGCCCTGGCGCGCCGCGTGAGCAGGTGGCTGTTGCCCGTGTATTCGAGCGCGAAGAACAGCATGGATAAGGGCGCGGTGACGATTCCGAAATATTCGATCTGCGAGAAGAGAATCTTTGTTTGAAGATCGGCGAAGAAGAGTTCCAGACTGTATCCGAACGACCAGATGGACATGCCGAGCATTACCCAGGCGAACGGTGTGACCGCTGCCGCCGGTCTCCTGTGCCAGGCATGCAGTCCCAGCAGCGCATACGGTATCGCAGCCAGGAGGTATACAAGCGGGACGAGAATTTCTGGGCGAGCGAACATCTTACTTATATTTTACGTCTGATGTGAAATCAAAGCGCGAGGCTGAAAGTCTGAACATCAATATGGAAGTCAATGCGCAGCAAGTGGCGCAAAAGGTGGCTTGTCATT
>QMIW01000083.1 GCA_024434165.1 Chloroflexota bacterium
CGCTCGATAAGTGATTTTGCTTTTGGTCCGGGTGTGATAAGTTTTGCCATACATGCTCCTTGTGGAAATTTCAGCGGCATATCCGCCTGCGCAGGCGGCAGCCGCAACAATCATGAATTCAGAACGATAACCCCGCCTTCATCTCCGCCAGCGCGCGCGCGCCGAGCAGGCCCGCGTCGTCGCCCAGCTGCGCTTTTGTGATCACCAACCCCTCCAGGTAGCGCGGGTGAAAGACGCGCTGTTTCAAACTGGTGTGAAACGAATCGAACAACAGACTGCCCACCTGCGAAACCCCCCCGCCGAAGATCACGATGGATGGATCGAAGGCATGCAGGAAGGAGGCGACCCCGATGCCGAGATATTCCCCCGCGCGCTGGTAGGCTTTGACCGCGAGCGCATCCCCTTGCTGGGCGGCTTCCGCCACATCCCGCGCGTTGAGCGACTCATCCCGCTTCAGCATGGACCTCGCGCCTGAGTCCAGTTCCCCAAGCACATACCTCACGATGGCTGGTCCCGATGAAAACGACTCCAGGTGTCCGTTGAAACCGCAGGAGCAGGGAGGTCCGTCCGGGTCAACGATGACGTGTCCCAGTTCCGCCGCGAGACCGTGATAGCCTTGAAGCAGCCGGTCGTCAATGATGACCCCGGCGCCGATTCCGGTGCTGACGGTGATGTACAACACATTATGATGACCTTTTCCCGCCCCAAAGCGATACTCCGCAAGCCCGGCAAGGTTGGCGTCGTTATCGAGGAAAGTCCTTACGCCGAAATGGCTGGCAACGCTGGGCGCAAGCGGAAAGTTATGCCATTCCGGGTTGTTGGGAGGCGCCAGCAGGTAACCGGTGTGCGGGTCGAGCGGACCCGGCGACCCCAAACCGATTGCCGCGACGGCGTCTCCGTTGGGCCATACATCCTCGATGACGCGGGTGAGGCGGTCCATTCCGCCCGGTTCGGAGGCAAGTGTGGGAATTTTCTTCTGTTTGATGGGTTGAAGCCGGTCTTGCGTGTAGGAAGCGGCGCGCATCTGGGTTCCGCCGATGTCAACTGCAATGATTGTGGTCATGCTCACAATTATACCGTAAGGGGCTTTTCCCCCTGCGCCGCCCAAAAGGGGGCAACCCTTTGACTCATCCCCCCAACCCTGCTATTATCCTTTCCATGCCAAGAAGCGTCTTTTCGAGGGGTTGGGATTTTCTGCGCGGAATGCCCCGCTGGTTTCGCCCCGGCTTGGGCATCAAACGCTGGTTTTTGCTCGTCCTTGCGGGAATCACCCTGCTTGGGCTTGGGTTTGCCGTCATCATCATTGACCTGTACCGCACCGACTCTGCAAACCCAACCGTGCTGACCGTGCTTTCCTATGCTTCCCTTCGTTTTATTCCGCGCCTCTGGCGCGCTCTCATCTTTGGCGGATTGGGAATCGGGCTGGTGGTATATGGGATTTACCAGCTCAACCGCTCCCTGCTGCGGCCTTTCATTCGTCCCGGCTCCGACGTGGTGGATACGCTGACGGATTTCCACCGCCGCAAACGCGGACCGCGCGTGGTTGCCATCGGCGGCGGGCATGGACTCTCGACCCTGCTGCGCGGTTTGAAGGCACACACCGGCAACCTCACGGCGGTCGTCACCGTGGCGGATGACGGCGGCTCTTCGGGACGTTTGCGCGAGAGTTTTGGAATCCTGCCGCCGGGCGATATCCGCAATTGCCTTGCCGCGCTCTCCAACGACGAAGATATGCTTACGCAGTTGTTCCAATACCGCTTCAGCGGCTCGCCCGACCTCGACGGACATTCGTTTGGAAACCTATTCATCACTGCGCTTGCCGAAATCACCGGAAGTTTTGAATCCGCAATCGTCGAATCGGGGCGCGTGCTGTCGGTAAACGGGCGCGTGCTCCCATCCACACTGCATGACGTAAAACTGGTTGCCACCATGGAACTGCCGCATTCATTGAACGAAGTCCGTGTGGAAGGGGAGAGCCGCATCCCTGCAATGGCGGGACGTGTGCGGCGCGTCTGGCTGGAGCCGGACGATGCGCCCGCCTTTCCGCCGGTCATCAAAGCGCTGCTCAACGCGGATTTGATCGTGGTGGGACCGGGCAGCCTGTACACGAGCATCCTGCCCAACCTGTTGGTGCATGACCTGCTTGCCAGCATCCGCGCCAGCCGCGCCGTCAAGATTTATGTCAGCAACATCGCCACGCAGGTGGGCGAGACCGACTCGTTTACCTGTTACGACCACATCCGCGCGCTGGAAGGACATGTAGGCGATAACCTGTTCGACGTCATCCTCTGCAACGACAACCATCAGGGCGACCTGGGTCCCTCTTCGGTGTGGGTGCGTGTGGACGAAAAGACCCGCTCCGATGAACGCGCATATTGCGCCGACCTTGTGGACGACCAATTCCCCTGGCGGCACGACTCGGTCAAGTTGGCGCAGGTCATCATGGATGTTTTCAACGAGCGCACAGGACCCTTATCGTAGGTCGGGCTTTCAGCCCGACAAAACTTCACGCGAGAAACCCGCCAGGAGAAACTGAATCAGCCATCCCTTAAGAATGAGGCGGGGTTTTTCTCCTGACATTCATCACCCAAAACCCGTTCAGTAATAAAATTCACAAATCCCCTTTAACGAAGTAAAATCAACTCGTTGAAATCGAAAAACATGACTGGAGGTTTTCCCCATGACAGTAAAAGTTGGCATTAATGGATTTGGTCGCATTGGACGCCAGGTGTTGAAGGCGATCCGCGACATGTACCCGAAGGAATTGGAGGTGGTTGCCTTCAATGACATCGGCGATCTCAAGACGATGGCGCACCTTTTGAAATACGACTCGAATTACGGGCGCTTTAACGGCGCGGTGGAAGTTGCCGACGACGGGCTGGTGATTGACGGCAAAAAGATCAAAGCCTTCAAGGAAACCGACCCCGCCGCCATCCCCTGGGGCGACCTGGGCGTGGGAATTGTGATCGAGTCTACGGGGTTGTTCACCATCAAGGAAGACGGTGTGAACAAAAAAGGCAAGACCGTGAAGGGCGCGGTCAATCACATCAAGGGCGGCGCGAAGAAAGTCATCATCTCCGCACCCGCCGAAGGCGAAGACCTGACCATCGTGATGGGCGTGAATGAGGACAAATACGACCCGAAGAATCATCACGTGGTTTCGAACGCATCCTGCACGACGAACTGCCTCGCGCCCGCCGCGAAAGTGGTGCACGATAAATTCGGGATCAAGCGCGGCTTCATGACCACCATCCACGCCTACACCAACGACCAGAAGATTCTCGACCTGCCGCATTCCGACCTGCGCCGCGCGCGCGCCGCCGCGATGAGCATCATCCCGACCAGCACTGGCGCAGCCAAGGCGATTTCACTGGTCATTCCCGATCTCAAAGGCAAGTTCGACGGTTATGCCTTGCGCGTGCCGACCTCGACCGTTTCCATCACTGATTTCACCGCCGAACTGGAAAAGGAAACCACGACCGAGGAACTGCGCGATGCCTTCCGCGCCGCCGCCAAAGAGCCGCGCTTCAAAGGCATTTTGCAGGCGGTGGACGAGCCGCTGGTCAGCATTGATTACAAGGGCGACCCGCACTCGTCTTCGATTGACTTGCAGTTCACGATGGTGCTTGGCAAGGAAAAGAGCAACTTCGTCAAGGTGGTCGCCTGGTACGATAACGAATGGGGGTACTCCTGCCGCACGGCGGATTTGGCGGCATTGATGGCGAAGAGCCTTTAGCCCGATAGTCCATAGTCGCTTAGTCTGATAGTCAAGACTAGGCGACTATTTGACTAAGCGACGACGAGACGAACCCATGAACAAAAAAACCGTAAGAGACATTGACCTCAAAGGCAAGCGCGTGTTAATGCGCGTGGATTTCAACGTGCCGATGGCAGACGGCAAAGTGACCGACGACAAACGCATCCGCGCCGCGCTGCCGACGATTCAATATGTGCTGGATCAGGGCGCTTCACTGCTGTTGATGAGTCATCTGGGGAGACCCAAAGGCGGCTCAGACCCGGAATTCAGCCTGCGTGCCGCTGCGGAGACTTTATCCTCGCTTTTGAGCCGTCCCGTGACCATGTCGCCCGATTGCGTGGGACCGGAAGTGGAAGCCATTGCCAAATCTCTCAAGCCCGGCGACGTGGTGATGTTGGAGAATACCCGCTTCCATCCCGGCGAAGAGAAGAACGACCTGGAACTTGCCAAACAAATGGCGGCGCTGGGTGATGTGTACGTGAACGATGCGTTTGGTTCCGCGCATCGCGCTCATTCGTCCACCGAGGGTGTGGCGCGCTTCCTGCCTGCCGTTTCGGGCTTTTTGATGGAGCAGGAACTGGAATATCTCGGCAAGGCGGTCGCCAACCCCGAACATCCCTACATTGCCATCCTCGGCGGCGCGAAGATCAGCGACAAGATTCTGGTGGTGGAAACGCTCGCCGCGAAATGCGACAAACTCATCATCGGCGGCGGCATGGCGAACACCTTCCTCGCCGCGCAGGGACTGAACATGCAGGACAGCCTCGTCGAAGCCGAGTCCATCGAGACGGCGAAATCCCTGCTCGGCAAACTGGGCGATAAGCTCGTCCTGCCGGTGGATGCGGTCATCGCGGATAAATTCGATAATGACGCCAACACCCAAATCGTTGACGTGGACAAAATCCCCGCCGGCTGGCGCATGTTGGACGTGGGTCCGAAGACCATCGAGGTTTACAAGTCCACTTTGAAGGGTGCGAAACTCATCGTGTGGAACGGACCGGTAGGCGTGTTCGAAATGCCGAAATTCGCCGAAGGCACGTTTACACTGGCGAGACTCCTTGCGGAGTCCGGTGCAGTGACGGTCATCGGCGGCGGCGATTCGGCGAGCGCGGTGAAGAAAGCAGGCGTTGCCAAACAGATGACGCACGTCTCCACCGGCGGCGGCGCATCGCTGGAATTTCTCGAAGGCAAGACTTTGCCCGGCGTGGCAGCATTGAACGATAAGTAAGACGGGATAACCATCTCGTCCCACATGAAAATTAAGGCGAGATAGTATCTCGCCCATCTTCATAGGACGAGATACTATCTCGTCCCTGCCTAATCATAGGACTAATGGAGCAGAGGGATTTTGTATCCTTCTGCTCCTTTCTTTTGTATAATGCTTCAATCAATCCCAAAGGAGAATGTATGATGGAGACAAATCCCGTTCCCCAGACCGAACAGAAAAGCAACCGAAACCTCATTATCGGTATTGTCGTTGCGCTTGTTTTGTGCTGTTGTTGTGTTGTAACCGGCGTCGGCGGTTACTATGCCTACCAGACGTACGTGGCGGCGCAGCAGGCGGTGGAAGACTTGCAGAATTTCGAAATCCCGACCGATGTGCCGTTCAACCCGGTTGACCCGGGCAGCACGGAAGGCGCCCCGGAATTCGATTTCAGCGGCGAAGTGCCCTCCGGCGGTCTTGCCGATGACCAGACCCGGCTTACGGCGTGGTTCTCGGTGCAGATCATTGCCGCGATCTCCGGCTGTAACTCTCCCACCGTGGAAGGCACGACCATCACCGTCCTCCAGGAGCCGGATGCCAACGGCGAATGGGTGGAGGAGTGGAACGTCAACTGCGGCGATGGAACCTCCCAGCCCTTCAAGGTCAACTATACCAATGAAGGCGGCGTCATCACGCCCAACGTGGAACTGCCCCAGCAGTAACCCGCACCCTGCTTCGATTTGTAATTCGTGAAGCGGACGGACGAAAACCCGTCCGCTTCTTATTATTTCAGTTTGCAGGCAGTTTGCATCCCCGCAGCCGGAATCATGGACGCTCGGCTATAATGGGGAAAATATCTACCGGAGATCTGTATGTCATTTGCAGTCGGCGAAAACGTAGGTCCCTATCGAATCATCGAACAGTTGGGACAGGGCGGCATGGCGACCGTCTTCAAAGCCTATCACGCCTCCCTGGATCGTTACGTGGCGATCAAGGTCCTGCACCAGGCATTCAACGAAGACTCGACCTTCCTCGGGCGTTTTCAGCGCGAGGCGCGGGTGGTCGCAAAACTGGAACACCCGAACATTGTGCCGATCTATGATTATTCCGAGCACGAGAAACGCCCGTATCTGGTGATGAAGTTCATCGAAGGGGATACGCTCAAAGCCCGCCTGAACAAGGGTCCGCTCTCTTCGCAGGAGATCGAGCAGGTGGTGGACTCGGTCGGGTCGGCGCTGGGACACGCCCACAAGCAGGGCATCCTGCACCGCGACATCAAACCCTCGAACGTGTTGATCTCCACCGATGGCGTGATGTACCTCGCCGATTTCGGTCTTGCGCGTATCGCGCAGGCGGGAGAATCCACGCTCTCGGCAGACTCGATCATGGGCACGCCTCAATACATCTCGCCGGAACAGGCGATGGGGAAAAGGGAGTTGGACTCCGGCACGGATATTTACTCCTTTGGGGTCATGCTGTATGAAATGGTGGTGGGACAAGTCCCATTCAGCGCGGATACGCCATTCTCGATCATCCACGACCATATTTACACGCCCCTGCCCCTGCCGATGGACATCAACCCCAATGTGCCGGAGCCGGTCCAGCGGGTTTTGTTGAAGGCGCTCGCCAAGGATCGCAGCGACCGTTATGCGACCATCGAAGAATTGTGCGCGGCGTTCAAGTCTGCGTGGGTGGCTGCGGGGGTACCCATGCAGGGAACCGCCATCACCATGCGCCCGCAGCGCTTGAAGGAACAGGTCCCCGCTCCCAGCGTGGAAAAAACGTCCGCGAAAACGGCAGCCGCTAAAAGTCCGGTTGCGAAGCGCTCGCCTTGGGGATGGGTGGCGGCAGGTTTGGTCCTTGTCCTGTGTATGGCGGTCGGCTTGTTTGCCGTCCGCAGTCTGCCGCGATTCCGAAACCAGCAGCCGACGAGCATCCCAACCAGTGCGCCGGTTTTGCCAGCCGTCCCCACACAGCCGCCTCCACAAGAGACCGGCGCGCCGTCCACGCCGCCTCAAAACGTGCCGCCGGAAGTGGCTGCCGCATACGAACTCGTACAGAAAAACCCCGGCGACCCGGACGCGCATTTGCACCTTTCGCTGGTGTTGTGGGATGACGGGCAGATCGCCCCTTCGATGGAGGAACTGGCGCAGGCATCCAACCTGGCTGGACCCAAGAACAAGGATTTCTTCCTGAAAGCCGCGCAGGAATTCAGAGCGCGCGAAGCCTGGGTGCCCGCCGCCGGCATGTATATGCGCCTCGCGCCGATCTACCGCGCCGAAGGCGGCGAAATCCCCGAAGAGGTGATGACGGGCTTGCGCGAGTCTGTGTACAAAGCCGCCGGGGAGAAGGACATGCCGCTGTTTGTGTTCTACGAACGGATTGATAACGTCAACCTGCCGCTTGGTTACATTGCGCGCGGGCGTTATGCGCTTTATCACGGAAACATCAAGGATGCAGTTTTGCAACTGGAGAATGCGGAAAAAGTAAAATCGGACCTGTACGAAATTCCCCTGTTGAAGGCGGAGATTGCGATCAAGGAAGGCAGGAAAGACGATGCCCGGGCGATCCTGCTTTCGCTGTCGTCCGACCTGGGCGCGCCCGGCTGGGTGCGTGCGATGGCGGAGGAATACCTTCACACTTTGCAATGAGGAGAACCATGCGAACGCCGTTTGTTGCCGGTAACTGGAAAATGAACAAGACCATTGCGGAGGCGCGCGAGCTCGTCTCGGCGATGGCGCCGCAGTTGAACGCGCTTACGGGCGTGGAAAGAGTGTTGTGCCCGCCGTTCGCTGCGTTGAGTGAAGTATCCAGCCTGCTCAAAGGCAGCGGGCTTGGGCTTGGCGCGCAGAACATGCACTGGGAGGAGAAAGGCGCGTTTACGGGCGAGGTCTCGCCTGCGATGGTGAAAGAATTATGCGGTTATGTCATCCTCGGTCACTCGGAGCGGCGCGCATACTTCGGCGAAACCGATGAGACGGTGAATCGAAAACTGCTCGCCGCTCAAAGATTCGACCTGACGCCCATCGTTTGTGTAGGCGAGACGCTGGAACAATACGAATCAAACCGGACCCGGGAGGTGGTCTCCTCCCAAACCTTACTGGGGCTGAAAGGGATTCCTCCCGAATTCGCTCCGCGCATCGTGGTCGCTTATGAACCCGTCTGGGCGATTGGGACGGGCAAAGCCTCCAGCGGGGCGAACGCCCAAAGCGTACATGCGGAGGTAATTCGCCCGGCATTGGCGGAGTTGTTCGGTGCAGAGGCTGCGGGAGCGATCCGCATTCTGTATGGCGGCTCAGTGACCGCCTCCAACGCGGCGGAGTTTTTCTCCCAGCCCGATATTGACGGCGCGCTGGTCGGGGGTGCAAGTTTGAAAGTGGATGAGTTCGTGGGAATCGTTGCCCACGCCAAATCAGAAAAAGGAGTATAGCGATGATAAAAGCAGGTCTCATTTCAGGCGCTGCCATGTTCCTGTTCGTTTTGCTGGCGGCGGCAGTGGTTAGTCCGCTGTGCGCGTTATGCGTCCCGTTGATTACGGGTCTGGCAGCAGGGTATTTGACGGGCGTGTTCGAAAAAGATCCCCTCACCGCCGTTGAACGCGGCGCGTATGCCGGCGCAATTGCAGGCGGACTGGGAATCGTGGGACAGTTGATCGCCTCCATCATTAACGCGCTGGTGTTGCAAAACCCCGAGTACCAGATCAACGATTTGCTGGGACTGCCCACCGCCGACCCGACCACCGTTTGGGTCAGTTCCATCGTGATGGCGTGCTGTGTCGGTTTGATCAACGTCGGTCTGACCGCCGCGCTCGGCGCAGGAGGCGGCGCGATTTGGAAGAACACCGCCGGGAAGTCCGTTCCACCCTGCGATATGACCCCCGCCTAGCGCTGTGTCCTTCCTCGGTTTTCTCTCGTTTTTGCTCATGCTTCTGCCGCTGGTGTTTCTCCAGCGGCTTTTGCATCGAGAGATTCAAGTGGTGCTTCTGCTGCTCACGCGCAGCAAACCGCTGACAATCGGCTTGTTTTCAGTGCTGTTCTTTCCCGGCGTGTTCCTGCATGAGTTCAGTCATTTCCTCATGGCAAAACTCCTCCGCGTGCAGACGGGCGGCTTTTCGGTCATCCCGCACCCCATGGCGGACGGACGCCTGCAAATGGGATACGTGGAGACCGAGCGGACGGATATCCTCCGCGACTCGCTGATTGGGCTGGCGCCGCTCATTGCCGGAATGTCCTTCGTGGCGTATGCGGGTATTTACCAGATGCAGCTCCACACGCTTTGGAACGTCCTGCGCGGCGGTCAGGTCGAACTGTTTTGGCTGGGGCTGGGCATGCTGCCGAATGTCCCCGATTTCTATTTGTGGTTTTACGTCACCTTTGCGGTTTCCAGCACCATGCTCCCCTCCGAGTCGGACCGTCACGCCTGGCTTCCGCTCGGCTTGTGGGTGGCGGGCTTGCTGATTCTGGCGGTCTTCGCCGGCGCAGGCGAATGGATGCTCGAAAATATTGCCCCCGCACTGGACGCTTTTCTCTACTCCGTTGCCCTGTTATTCGGTTTGAGCAGCGCAATACACCTGGTTCTGCTCTTCCCGTTCTACCTGCTCCACCGCCTGCTGGCGGCTGTGATGAAGGTGGATGTGAAGTAGTGGGCTGCGCATACAGGTGGGATGTGCGCACGCCGCCGAGGGCGGCAGTCCCCAGCGTCAGGTGCACGCCTTGTTGGGCGTTTTCTGTTGTGCAAGACTCTTTGCCTGAAAAAAGATATTTACTGCCAATTGACGAATGTTGAGTTTTTAAAACATTTTTGCCAGTATAACAGTAATTTGTTCTTGTTAAAAATTTTATAATGTCTTGGATAACAAGAATAATACCAATAGCATAAAATTAAACATAAAAATCAAAAGTGATTGATTAGAAGAAATCGCTTTCTTGTTTTCGATGTGTAGTACCAATAGTCGCTCAATTAACTCTCGGTCTGATAATTCTGATAAAGGGCGGTCTGTGCCTGTTAATTCCAAAATATCATCTAACTTTTTTACAGCAACTTTTGCAGCATACCTGACAAATTTATTTTTGTCATTTTTTTGATTTTCTGCAACGCCTCAAGAATTTCTGTTTTTGGGTGTCCTGAATTTCCGAGATTTCTTACTGCGTTCAATCTGACTGAATCTGTTGGTGAACTCAAATCTTTTATTATGCCTTGTGTGTCCATGCCCATGTTTGAATCACTCCATATTTTGCCTTGTGTATGAGAAGCTAATTTGTTCAGCAAAGTCTTTTAGAACATAATGATTTCTTTGCTTTGCAAGGAACCGCCCAACGGCTAGCGTTAGCCGCTTGGGGTGGGGGAATTGGGGGGAAAAAGCCAAAGGTAGAATCCCGCTTTCGGGGCTGAATCTCCTGGGGCGGGGGCAAAGCCCCCGCCCGTCCGCGTGCAACGCAATGTTGGCGCGCTTTTGACCTTAAGACTCTTTCTCTATGGCACTTGATTGACTACGAAATAATCAAACTGCGCTGGCTGTGGGGCAGACCACGCTTGCCCTGCCAGCAGTCCGATAAACATAGGATTCATATCACTTGTTTTTTCACCTATCAATTGCCATTCTTGTCCATCGTGGCTGGCATAGGCAGTGTATTTATTTCCTTCACGGCGTAAGCGCAAGAACGCAATTTCTGTATCTTGAGCGGCTGTGGCTAAATTCTGCCCGTCCAAATTTCCACCCGTCGATAAATCTACATAAAAACCATCCTTTGCGCAAACATTTGGAGCATCACAAAAGGCCCTGCCAAATTGCAAATAGTTTGCCGCACTCTCGTAAATGAGCAGACCTGCTATTTGATAATCACCGACAGGCTTAAAGTTAAGTTTGGTTTCAATTTCAAAATTTCCATCAGGGATTGGACGCAACAAAATATTGTCTAGGTTTCCACCACCAACATACCCAGGGCGGGCAATAATTTCCAGCCAACCAGGATTATTTGTAAGACTCCACGATTTTTTATTTTCTTGTGTCCAAGTCCATCCGTCACCTAAAGAGCCTTCAAAATCATCCCTAAATATGAGCGGGTCAGGTGTAGGAGAAGGTTCTAAGGTTGCGGTTAGGGGAATAGGTGTTGGAGCAGGTTCAGGAACAGAAGTATTTGTGGGCAGTGGCGGTGATGTTGTTTCAGGGGTAGATGTTGCTGGTGTGCCACAAGCCGTAAGAGCAAAAATCACTGCTACAAGAACGAAAGATTTAATGTACTTCATCGAAACTCCTTTTTGCTATATTGATTTTGTTTTCCTTCCCATGCTTGGAAGGGGCGTGCCAACGGTGTGCGTTATTAGAATGAACTTGCTTGGGGGGTGGCATGCGCGTATCCTTAAGGGGATACCGCCGCGGGGACGCTGATGGGGCGTGAGCGTGATAGGAGTCCGGCAGTCGCTATGGGACAGACTTCGCTGTCAGAAATCGAGAGCCCGCCGCGTTATTTGGACTCCCGTGGAAACTAATTTGGGATGGCGCAAATCGCCAAAGCCCGAATCGGCAACTGCGACTCAAACCCGACATCGCCCCGATGTCCTTCGGGAAAATCCACGTCCCAAGCACAGGCACAAGGAGTGTAGCATGAAAGGCACAGAAGATAAAGACTGATTGAAAGGACAAATTGGACATCGCAGTGTTGGGGGAGAAGAAAGCCAGCCAGGTGGGGAATAATGAGAGGGGGATCGCCAAACTTATCAAGGAGCTACAAATGCTGAAGCCAGCCCTGATCGTGGTGGAAGCGACGGGCGGATATCAACGGGCAGTGGTGCTGGGATTGTACGAAGCCGGATTACCTGTAGCTGTGGTGAACCCATCGGGGCGGATGATCGAGGTGTTGAAAAAAGAGTTGGACAAGTTCATGAAAGAGAACGAAGAGTGGCAGGCACAGGAACAGATCCTGACGAGTGCCAAGGGCGTGGGGCGAATCACGCAACGACCTTGCTGGCAGAACTGCCAGAGTTGGGAAAGTTGGATCGCAAGAAGATCGCCGTCTTGACTTTCAAGACAGCCTGTCCTGATGATCTCTCAAGGTTGCTGCACGCTTTGTTAGGCGGCGTTTTGCTCAACAACATAATTTTATCAGTCAATAGCACTAAGAATCGCTTCTCTTGCTACTCTGTGAATTATTGGCGGGAACACAATAATTATTGAAACGAATAATAGAATACTCATTGTAAGGGTAAGGGCAAACCAAAATAGCCAAACTATATTCGCAATTGGAAAATCCCAGAATATTAACTTTGCCGCATTTCCTCTAAAGTGATCTGAAAAAGATGCATTATCATCGTTGATCTTATTAACGAGAAAGTCTTTTATATCTGTAAGAATTAATACTATGCCGCCCCATTGCTTATTTAGATTTTTGGAAGCACCTGCAATTCTCGCAACGTAGAAATTAATTTCTTCAAGGACTACGATGAATAACCGCTTGATTAAGCGGAAAAGATTCTTGAAAAGCAGGGTAATTGCAAGAACAATTATTAGAATTAATAGCCATAGTACTTTTAAGATTTTTAGGAAAACATTACTTGTTTCCCCAATGCTTTTCCGTGTATTTTGAATTAGGGCTTCGATTGTCTGAACAAAAGCCCCTTTCCAGATATAACTTAGGTGCGTTGTAAATCGTTTCCAAAAAGATGCCATGCTTACTCCCTTCTTTCTTTTCTATCTGGATTACATTTGTTGACTAGCCACCCAACGGTTGGTGTTACCTGCGCTGGGGCGGGCGTGGATAAAACTTTGAGGGCAGGATTCTGTTCGGGTGTAGAAAAAAGCCCGAAAATGGCGGCGAACCCCACCCGTCAAGTGCACGCTTTGTTGGGTTGCTTTTGACCTATCATAACCTATGGTTTATCCAGATTCCATATAATTACTTGAGCACCAGCAGTAGCTATTTTTGTACCATCAGGGCTGAATGCAATTGCTGAAATGCCTCTATATTCGGCATCTATGTGAAATTCCTTTATTAGTTCGCCTGTAATTGTGTCCCAAAAAAATACATACCCATACCCATCACCTAAAGCAACTAGTTTTCCATTTGGGTCATACGATACGGTCTCAGCAAAACCGTCAGTTTCCTTTTGAAAATTGAATAGCAATTTTCCTGTATTCACATCCCATAAATTAGCTTCATGAATTCCACCACCTGCTGAAATCATTTTACTACCGTCTGGACTGAGGGACAAATCCCATGATTGGTCACCTTCAAAAGTATTTAGAACTTCCCACGTGCTTGTATCCCAAACCATAAATTCTTCCTTTACACTCAAACCTGCAATAAGAGACTTGCCGTCAGGAGAAAAGGCTACCTCAAATACGCTGTCTTGAACATCAAATTTCTTTATCATTTTTCCTGTTGCCGCATCCCAAACAATAACCTTTCCATCAAATCCACAAGACGCGACCAATTTACCATCAGGGCTAAAAGCGACACCCAGTACATCAGGGCTGAATACCTTGTCTCCATGTGCAGGAAATATTGTCACTTCATACTCTGGTCGAATGTTTTCAACAGCCCACAATCGAACAGAACCATCGTTTGCAATGCCTACAGCTAATATTTTTCCGTCAGGGCTAATAGCTAACGATGAGATATTTGCATTGTTTCCTACATTTGCAAATATTTTTTTATTGGCTACATCGTAAATAGTCACGCCTTTATCATAAGTTCCGATATATAAATATTTTCCATCTCGCGACCAAACCAGAGACCGAGCATCAATATCAGGAACCAGAATGGCATTATTGGATTTTATTGATATCGGGGTTGGAGTAGGATCTGGCGTTAATGTTGGAGTTTCTGTTTCCGTTGCTGTTGGACTAGGTGTAATTGTTGGTGTGGGAGTGTCTGTTGGAATGGGTATAAAAGTTGATGTAGAAGTTAAAGTAGGTGGAACTTCAGTTGGAGTGGCTGTGGGAGAACTTAAGGACGCACAGCCGCTGATAATGAAAACAAGGGTTAACAATGCAATTTGATTGATTTTCATATCCTCATCCTAAAAGAGATTGGCAACCCAACGGTTTGCGTTACCTGCGCTGGGGCGGGGGCGGCGAAGCCGTCCAACTGGGAAAATACTGAGGCGTGGAAAAGGCTTGGAATCGCGCCAGACTCCCCAGCGTCGGGTGCGCGCTTTGTTAGGCGTTTTTTTTATTAGTGAAGTGCAACAACATATTGCACTCCATTGCGCCTACCTAAGAACCAATATTGTCCCATCCCGTACGATACCGATAATTTTGCACAACAGTACGCCATAGATATTTCATCAAACTCAGACCCAATAAACTCTCCATCATACACAATTTGATATTTTCCGTTTTTCTTGGCAAGATAAATTAATTTGCCGTTGATTTCATAGGGGAAGAAAGAACCTTCTAATTGATATTCTTCGTTGATATTTTTACCATCAATTACCAAAACAGGGGGCTTAGAAATTACTTCCCAAACTATCTTTCCTCCAAGATTGCCTAATCTTCTGTTTGGATCAGAGACAACAAAGTTAGCGTTTACTGTGGCGATAACTACTCCATTTCTTAGCAATTCGTATTTACGGGAATTGGATTGTGTATATCTTGTTTCGTATGTAACGTTGCCAATGATGAGCCGTAAATTATCTCCGTTTGGACCATGAACTCGCTCTCCAAATTTTTCTTTGTCACTATCATCCCAAACTGGTAATTCCATACCAAGACAAGTAGTAATTAACTCGATATCAGGTTTGGTGTGAAAATAATCTTGATAAGGCAACACGCATTCTGTCCAAGTAAGCCCATTATTCAAAATTACTGTTGTGGGAACACCCGAAACAGGCAACGTAGGTGAGGTTTCTGTTTGCGATGGAGGCGTTGCGGATGAGAACAATAGAGGGGTGACGGCAAGAGTTGCTGTCTTTGATTCAGTAATTGCTTCTTGTGTCGTGGGCGTGGATATGGCGCTGTTGCAGGAAGTCAATATCACAGTGACTAAGAATGAAAGAACAATTATCATGCCTGTTATTTTCATCTTTCTCTTACCTATGATATCTTTCAAGTAAACGCCCAACGGCTCGCGTTAGCTGCAAGTGGGCGGGCTGAGACAACGCCATTTTGACGGTATCCGCTTGAAGCCACAGAAACTGCCAAAAAACGCGGCGAATCCCACTTGTCAGCTGCGCGCTTTGTTGGGCGCTTTCTGCCTTTCGCAATTTACTCACAAACGGACTCTCCCCAAGAATGCCAGTTAAATGAAAAATACCACGAAACCAAACTCTTTTCTTGCCAGAGAGACCATCGGGGCAACTTCTGCTATCAATTCTATTTTGTCATGAAGTTAATAACCACCCCGCAAGCGAAGTGGTTATTGAATGGAACTTCCGCGCCGCGATGCCACCCCTGCCCTAGCTAAAAAAGCATTAAGCCTCATGACCAGGTCGCCACGGCTGGTCCACGTGCGTGAGCCAGACCAGCTCGGGGTCAAGCGCGAGCACCCGCAGCTGGCCTTCGGTGTGCGGCTCGTCGAGCTCACCGAACCAAACCGCCACGTCGCCGCCGACAACGATCGGACGCCCGCCGGTCTCAATGACGACCATCTGCATGCCGTCTGTGTGGCCCGGCGCCGGGACGAGCCGGAGCCCGGGAAGCAGTTCGAACTCGCCGTCGACCGGCACGTATTGCACGCCGGGCGCATCGACCCACTCGCGAATTGTGTAGTCGTCCTTGCTGCGCGCGTCGTCGAGCTCCCGACGCTGGACGTAGATCGGCTTGCCGGCGAAGAGGTGGTTGCCACCACAGTGGTCGAAGTGCAGGTGTGTGTTGACGACGATGTCAATGCCGGCGAGGTCGAAGTCCTGCTTGTTCAGTGGAAGGAGGCGGGGATCCATATCGGCCACCGCCGGGTGCAGCTCCGTCATGCCGGTGTCAACCAGCACACGCCCATCGGGGTGGTCGATGACGTGCACATAGACCGGCATCCGCTCATCCTCGGCGAGCAGGTCGGCAACGTGGACTGGCGTGATGGTGATTTCCTTTTTCATGGTAATTCTCCTTTATTGGAGAAGAATAGAACATATTTTCTATTTTGTCAAGACGAGCAAACCACTTTTTTCGAACTTGGCGAAGCGCCTAACGGCTGGCGTTACCGGCGGCTGGGGAGAACCAACTCACGAAACGGGAAACTGCCAAAGTTCAGAACCAGTCTCAGAAAACGCGCAGAG
>QMIW01000084.1 GCA_024434165.1 Chloroflexota bacterium
GCCGGATGGAAGTTACTTCGAGCGCATCACGCTGGAACTGGCAGTCTGGCCCCGCCAGGGATGAATCTTTCACTGATGTTACGCGGGCTGCTCGTGCCGCACAACTTGCCCTCGCAGAGGATTCATGTTGCTTTGCGAAGGCGGGGGTGAAGCTCGCGGTACCGCGTAAGGCGACTCTTTCAATCAACAAACGAACATCCTGAACGGTTTGCGTTTTCGATACAAACCGTTCAGGATGTTTTTGCAGAGGAGATATGCGGAGGGGAAACGCAGGGTTTCAGGCGCGGATCACGACTGGAATCCCGAACCCATGATGTAATTTTCCAGACCGCGGATTTCACTTTCCTTGTTTTCCAGCACCACCGCCATCACGTCCCGCATCGAGACCAGCCCCACCAGTTGGTCGTTTTCAACCACAGGCAGGTGGCGGATTCGATACTGCCTCATCAGCGCGGCGCACTTTTCGACGCTTGTATCCATGGTGACCGTCATCATTTGGGAGGTCATCACGTCTTTGAGTTTTGTATTTTTAGCGGCGCGCCCTTCGAGTTCGCCTTTGGTCAGGTAGTCGCGTTCGGTGTAGATGCCCACGATCTTGTTGTTTTCGGTCAGCAGAACCGCGCC
This sequence comes from Chloroflexota bacterium, assembly GCA_024434165.1. Lineage (GTDB taxonomy): Bacteria > Chloroflexota > Anaerolineae > Anaerolineales > Villigracilaceae > Villigracilis. Next base: position 625 of record QMIW01000084.1, read on the forward strand.
GACATGCGCCTCTGCCATCACCCGGATCGCATCCAGGACGGTCTGCGAGGCGTCTATGGTGATATTCCCGGAAAATTCCTTGGACTCGAGAAGTTTACGGACAGTAGTCATGGAATATATCTCCTTTGGTCTTTTTTATCATAATAGAAGCGAAATCGCACAAGGAAAATTTCCTGTTCTCTCATGACGATTGTCATGCAGCCGTGCAGTATTTTACGGTTCGAGGCTGGACGGATCGAAGCAAGGCTCTTTTTATGCCAGTTCCACCTTCACCGCTGTCACCTTGTATTCGGGAATTTTGGAAACAGGGTCGAGTGAAGCGTGGGTCAATTCATTTGCCGAGGCTTCGGGGAAATGGAAATTCGCATACACCATACCGGGCGGAACGCGATCCGTGACCCAGGCTTTGGCTTCGATGCTTCCGCGTCTTGAGGTGATGCGAACTCGTGTCTTTCCGTTGATGCCGATCTTCACAGCATCGTCCGGATTTACCTCCACCAGTGCCTCGTCATAGACCTGCATAATGCCCTGCGAGCGGCGGGTCATCTGCCCGCCGTGCCAGTGATACAGCACCCGTCCCGTGCTCATCACCATCGGGAAATCGTTATCGGGTCGTTCCGCAGGCGGGACGTGGTCAATCGGCATGAACTTGCCTTTGCCGCGCGTGAACTGCTTGGTGTGTAAAATCGGCGTGCCGGGGTGATCCGGGGATGGGCAGGGCCATTGCAATCGTTCACCCGCTTCCAGCCGCGCATGGGTGATACCGCCATAGGAGGGCGCGAGTGCGTTGATTTCGTTCATGATCTCTGAAGTGTTTTTGTAATCCCATTTCGCCCATGGCGCATCCATATCAATTTTGCGCTCGCTGACTACTGATGACTGATCACTGTTTACCGACAACTGATCACTGGTCACTGATAACTGATCACTGATAACTCTCTTCGCTATTTCCGCCGTAATCCACCAATCCGGCTTCGCGTTCCCAATTGGCTCGATCGCCTTTCGTACCATCTGCACCCGCCGCTCGGTGTTGGTGAATGTGCCAGTCTTTTCCGCAAACGAAACGCCGGGCAAAAGCACATCCGCATAAGCCGATGTTTCGGAGGGGAAAATTTCCTGCAAAACGAGGAAGTCAATACTTTCGAGACAGTGACGGATGTGGTTCGTATCCGGGTCGGACATCACCGGATCCTCGCCCAGGATGTAAAGCGATTTGATCCTGCCATCCAAAATTCCCGGTATCATCTCGGTGACGGTTAATCCGACATTGGACGATAGACCATTGACAATAGATGACCGTCCATCGTCCGTTGTCTGTGGTCTATGGTCAAGTCCCCACGCCTTCGCAAACTTCTCGATCGCCTCCGAACTTGTCACCGGCTGATATGCCGGGAACACGTTCGGCAGACCGCCCATGTCACATGCACCTTGCACGTTGTTCTGTCCGCGCAGGGGATTGACACCGCCGCCAGGCTTGCCCATGTTGCCTAAAAGCATTTGCAGGTTGGCAAGCGTCATCACATTGCGGACGCCGACAATGTGCTGGGTGATGCCCATCGCCCACAAGACAGCCGTCGGCTTGGATGAGGCGATGATTTCCGCGGCTTCGTAAAGTTGATCAACGGGAACGCCCGTGATCTCCGCGACTTTATCAGGCGGATATTGCATCACGGTCGCCTTGAATTCTTCGAAGCCTTCCGTGCGCTCGTCAATGAAGGATTGATCCTGCCAGCCTTTTTCGAGGATGATGTGCATCAAGCCGTTGAGCAGGGGGATGTCCGTGCCGGGACGCTGGCGCAGATGCAGGGTGGCGAATTCGGTAATGTCAATTTTGCGCGGGTCGGCAACGACCAGTTTCGCGCCGCGGAATCTCACCGCGCGGCGGATCATCGTCCCAAAGACAGGATGCTGTTCGGTGGTGTTGGAGCCGATGATGAAAAACGCCTGCGCGTGTTTGGCGAGGTCGTCCATTGAATTGGACATCGCGCCCGAACCGAAGGAGGCAGCCAGACCGGCTACCGTGCTGGAGTGTCAGAGACGGGCGCAGTGGTCAATGTTGTTCGTCCCGATGACCTGCCGCGCCAGTTTGTTCATCAAATAATTTTCTTCGTTCAGGCATTTTGCCGAGGTGAGGAAACCGAGCGCATCCGCGCCGAACTTCGCGCGCGTTTCCGCAAACTTCTTCGCCACAATGTCGAGCGCTTTATCCCATTCGGTTTCGACCCAATCCCAGGGAGATTCGATATTCGATAACTCGACCTTCGACTTTTGATCTTCGACTATCGTATCTCGAATATCGCTCTTCTTCCCTTCCAACAAATATCTTCTCACCCTCGGCTTCACCAGCCTGTCAGGATGATGAATGTAATCGTATCCGTATCGCCCCTTCACGCACAACGCCATCCCATTGACGGGCGCATTCAGGTTCGACTGCGCGCCGATCACTTTATTGTCTTTCACCAGCAAATCGAATTGACAACCCACGCCGCAATAGGAACAGGTTGTCGTCACCTGCTTCACCTGATGCGCGCGCGCGACGCCGTAATTCATCTTATTGGATAACGCGCCCGTCGGACAATACGCAACGCATTGACCGCACGACTCACACCTCGCCTCCAACATCGGGACGCCTGCTCCCGCGACCATGACTTCGCTAAACCCACGCTTTGATACGCCCCACACGTCGCGGACCTGAATCTCGGCGCATGCTGATTCGCACCTGCGGCACAGGATGCACTTGTTCATGTCCACGCGGATGAAGGGATTCGGGTCGCCGTCCGCCGGGTACCGTGTTCCCTTTGCGCCCCAGGCTGGGACTTCAACCTTGTATTCATAAGCCAAATCCTGCAATTCACATTCGCCCGCCGCGTCGCAGATCAGGCAGTCCTGCGGGTGATTCGCCAGCATGAGTTCAAGCGTCAACTTGCGGTCTTTCATCACCTTCTGGCTCGCGGTTTCGATCTCCATCCCCTCCCATACGGGAGTGACACATGCTGCCTGTAAAAATCTCCCGCCCTTCACTTCGACCACGCACATGCGGCAGTTGCCCGTCGGGTTTAAATCCTTGTGATAGCACAGAGTTGGGATCTGAACGCCGTGTTCCTTTGCTGCCTGCAAGATCGTGCTGCCAGGTTCCGATTGAATGGGTTGTCCGTTGATTTTTATGTTGACCATGTTTCACCTATGTTCGGTTGGAGATCGAAAGTCGAAGGTCAGGCGACCTTTGACCTTCGACTTTTGACTCGCTTCACTGTCTTCTCAAATTCTGGCGCAAAATGCTCCATCGCTGACTTCATCGGAATTCCCACGCTCTGTCCCAGCCCGCAGAAGGACGAGTCTTGCATCAGGTCCGCGAGCGATTTCAATTCATCCACATCACCTGCTTGACCTTTACCTTCCACCATGCGGTCTAAAATTTCCAGCGAGCGCCAGGTACCCACTCGGCAGGGTGTGCATTTACCACAGGATTCCGCCGCGAAGAAATGCAGCAATTCACGCAGCATGGCGACAACGGAAACGCGCTGATCGCAGACCAGAAAGGCGCCCGCGCCGAGCGAAATTCCCTGCTGCGCCGAGGCGTAGTCAATCGGCACATCGAGCAGGGATTCATCCACGATGGTTCCCGCCGCGCCGCCGCACAGGGCAAATTTGAACGTCGAACCATCCAGCATCCCGCCGCCGAAATCTTCGATGACCTGGCGCAGGGTCAAGCCAAACGGCGCCTCGAACAGTCCGGGTTTCTTCACATGCCCCAGCGCCATGTACAGTTTCGTGCCGGGCGTTTTGTATCCCGAAAGCGACTTCCACCACTCCGCGCCGTTTTTCAGGATGTGCGGTACCGCGCAAAATGACTCAACATTATTCACCGCTGTCGGCTGCCCGCGAAAGCCGAACTGGGGCGGGTAGGGCGGACGCAGCCTCGGCTCACCGCGCTTGCCCTCCAGCGACTCGATCAACGCCGTTTCTTCGCCGCAGATGTATGCCCCCGCGCCGCGATGAACATGGATGTGGAACGAGAAGCCGCTTCCTAAAATATTTTCGCCTAAAAGATTCTTGGATATTGCCTGCTCGATGGCGTTTTCCAGCCGCCGTGCCTGGTATTCATATTCCCCGCGAATGTAAATCCACGCCTCGGACGCGCCGCTGGCGTAGCCGCCAATCGTGATGCCTTCGATCAATTGATGCGGATTCGTGTCAATCAGCACGCGGTCTTTGAAGATGAGCGGCTCGGATTCATCAGCATTGCAGATGAGGTATCGCGGCGTTCGTTTTTCGCTGGCAACGAAGCGCCACTTGCGTCCGACAGGAAAGCCCGCGCCGCCACGTCCCTGCAAACCCGATGCTTCCACCTCGGCAAGCGTCTCCTCGGGTGTTTTCTGCAGGGCAGACTTCAGTCCGCCATAGACTTCATTTGCCAACGCATCTTCAATCGAATCGGGGTCAATCTTCCCGATCAATGCCGTCATCACGCGCAATTCGCCTTTGCGCGGCTGGCTGTAATCGGTTGGAACGCCCCGCCAGCCTTCGCAGACTTTCTGCGCATCGTCAATCTCAACAGGACCTGCCTGTTCGTCGTTCACCAAAACCGCAGGCGCGCGGTCGCAGAGACCCAGGCAGGAGGTTCGCTCGACCGACCATTGACCATTGACCATTGACGACCATTTATCAATGGTCTGTCGTCCATCGTCTATGGTCGCTTTCTTCAACCAACACACGGGACCATCGCACACACGCAAGACGTTGTTCCGTTCCTCGAATGACAACATCGAATAGAAGGTTGCCATGCCGTACAGACGGTGGGGGGGAACTCCAAGCGCGCGAGCGGCATCGGTCACGGAATCAGCCGTCAGGTGAGTCTGAAGCGTTTGAATTTCCTTCAAAACCTCCAGCGCGGCTTCTTGATCATGCCCGTGTCTTTGTGCGATTTCCAGAACCTCAGGCGGGATCGGCTTGTGGGTGATGTGTTTGTTGGTCATGCTGTTGCTCCATTGCTATTATTCCTTGCCCTGTCAATTTAGGTAAGTTTCATTGCTCACGCCCCGCTCGGACATTCGTCATAAAAGTAGCGCGAGATATTATCTCGCGCTACAGGTTACAAACCGACTCGCTGTGCGTGCGAATACACGTTGAAGCGGTGTTTCCTTGCGTAACCAATCAGCGTGATGCCGTAACGCTGCGCCATTTCAATCGAGAGCGACGATGGGGAGGTGCGTGAGATCAAAATCGGCGCCTCGAGCCGCGCGGCTTTTTGCAGCATCTCGGAACTGATGCGCCCAGTGGTGATCAGGATGCGAGTTGGTGTCCAGATGTTTTTCATCAAGCACATTCCCGCGATTTTATCGAGCGTGTTATGCCTGCCGATGTCATCCGCTGCCACAACGACTTTTTCACCATCGCAAAGAGCAGAGGTGTGGACGCCGCCCGTGTCGCGATAGAGTTCCTGGGACTGGATCAGGTTCTCCACCATTTCCATAATCGCCTCGGGCTGGACCTTGAGCTTGTTCTCTCCGAAATTAACATTTGGTTTCGCTAAAAGATCAACCGCCGTGACGCCGCCCGTACAGCCCGAAGTCCTGCGCCAGTTTGCGGGTTGTTCCGCGTCATGGTTGAGCCACACGTCCACGTTGTCGCCGTGTTCACAGAGGCGGACGTCCGCAACCTCGTCCATGCTTTCGATGATGCCTTCGTTGTATAAAAATCCCACCGCCAATTCTTCGAGATGGATCGGAGTGCACATGAATGTGATCCACACTTCGCCGTTCACGGTCAATGAGACGGGAGTCTCCACGATGGTTTCTGCGTCGAAATGCTCCCATTTTTTGAATTCATATCGGTCATACTGAATTTCTTTTCGTGGAAGAATCATTTTCTACCTCTAAAGACTATTCCAATTTGCGGGAAGTTGAGAAACGAGCCATTTTGAATCTGGTCGCCAATTCAACCAGGAACCATCCAGCGGATAACTGCGCTTTTCGAGCCTTTCGAGAACTTCCTCTTTTGCCGTTTCGATTTTGGCGATCCACTCCGGCTGGATCAAGCCCGCCTCTTTTGCTTTTTGAAAGTCATCCAAATCCTTCCATTCATACGAAAAATCGGGCTTGATGACCAGGTCCAAATCCAAATCGAGAGTGTCAATGATGTTGCCTTTTCTCCGAAAAGGAAGTTGGAAATTGATGTAGTAACAGAGGAACTCGCCGCTGGCATGATCCCAAAAATAGATGGTTGAGTAAAACTTATGGGGCTCAAGGATCTGCAATGCCCGGGTGCTGTGCCAGGGGAGCCTTTCGAGTTTCCAGTCAGTAAGCCTGAAATCCCAACGGCGTTTTCCGTTATTTTTGCCCTTCGGGTAATGCTCTTCAATCATGCGCTCCGAGCCCGGGAGAGCCACAATGACGATTTCATTGGGCGCGTCTTTTACAACAAAGCACGACAATGCGTGCCAAACCCGACCCCGGAAAACCTCCCTCCAGGCGATCACGTCACCTGGTTTCCACATTGGGTTGTGTCCTTTCCGAGTTGCGATGTACTTTGTAAAACAACTCCGGGTCGGCGAGGAATGCGCCCAGGCACGCTTCCGTGCAGAGGCGGATCGTCCGCCCGCGATGTTCGGCGGAGGGAAAATACTGCGGGTCGGCGTCGCGGAAGATGCGTCCGCACAGGGCGACGAATTGTTTGGACGTTGACCTTTTTGAAGCGGCGTTGGCGTTATTTTCGAGCGCGGGTGGAAGGAAATCAATCATTTCGAAGAATCTCGGCGATATAGGCTTCGAAAGGCGCGACGACCAAATGCTGCGGGGATGCTTCCAGTTGTGAGCAGACTGCGCTCGAAAACAAGGTGCGAAGTTTTGCCGCCTTGATCCCCTTCGTCTTTGAAAAGTCCAATTCGAGCCTCTTATCAGAGAAGTTCAGCACCACGAGCGCCTGCTGCAAATCGGAGGTACGCAGAAAGGCGAAATAATCTTCGGCAGTGACGTGCAAAGGCGCATACTCACCGAGTTGGAGCGCAGGCGACGCCCTGCGCACGCGCAGCAGATGCTTGTAGTAGTTGAACAGTGAATCCGGGTTGCGCTCCTGGTCCCGAACGTTGATGCCATCCTCGAAATTCGGGTTGACCGGCAGCCAGGGGTTGACGCCCGCCGGGGAGAAGCCCGCGTTGGGCGAGTTCGACCACTGCATGGGCGTGCGGTTCTTGTCGCGGGTCATCTCGGCGGTGCGCACCATCGCCTCCTCCGGGTGGACGCCCATTTCGGTGACGATGGCGTGGTAATACCAGGAGCCCATCGTATCTTTCACCTGCGAAATATCCGTGAGCATGTAATCGGTCATGCCGATCTCTTCGCCGTTGTAAAGGAAGGGCGTGCCTCGCAGAGTCAGCACCAGCGCGGCGTGCAAGCGGGCGAGTTCGGCGTCGTGGAGCTTGTTGCCGAAGCGGGTGTAGAGGCGGGAGCAATCGTGGTTGCCCAGCGTGTTGCAGGGCCAGCCCCGTTCGGCGGGGAGGGCGTCCAGTTGGCGCAGTCTGTCCTTTTGGTTCTCGCGGATGTGCACGGGTGTGAGCCGTTCTGTGCGCATGAGCGGGAAATTGAAGACAAGATGCAGTTCGTCTTTGCCGTTCCCCATGTATTCGATGTTGTCGTCCTCGCCGACCAGCATGCGGTCGCCGTCGTATTCATCGAGGATGGCGCGCAGTTCCTTCATTAATCCATGTACGCCGGGCTGTCCCCATTGGCGCTTGAACATATCGTGCCAGTATTTGTCTTTCAGTTTTTTGTCCGCTTCGGTTTGCGCCAGTTCGGAAAAGCGGCGCAGTTCCGCCAGATTCAAGGGGACGTCATGCGGTGTGAAGTTCGGGTCTTCAAAGATGGTGCCGATGGCATCGAGGCGGAAACCGTCCACGCCGAGGTCGAGCCAGAAGCGGACCACGTCCCACATGGCTTGCTTCACTTCGGGGTTGTGCCAGTTCAAATCCGGCTGCTGCTTCATGAAGTAGTGATAATAGTACTGATTCCGTTCGGGGACGTACGTCCATGCGTCGCCGTCGAAGCAGGATTGCCAGTTGTTCGGCGGGGCATCCACCCACACGTACCAATCTGCTTTGGGGTTGTCGCGGCTGGATTTTGACTCCAGAAACCAGGGATGTTCGTCGGAGGTGTGATTCAGCACAAGGTCCAGGATGACGCGCATGTTCCGTTTGTGCGCCTCGTGTAGGAAACGTTTGAAGTCTTCCATTGTGCCGTATTCCGGCGCGACGTTGGTGTAATCCGAAATGTCGTAGCCGCAATCCCAGTTGGGAGAGGGGAAATGCGGCGAGAGCCAGATGGCATCCACGCCCAGGTCGGAGAGATAGTCCAGTTTTTCGGTCATACCGGGAAAGTCGCCGATGCCGTCGCCGTTCCCGTCTGCAAACGAACGCGGATAGATTTGATAGAAGACCGCAGTCTGCCACCATTTGAGGGATGTCATTTCGATTTGGTTCCTTTTTTGAAAGTTGGAAGGTTAAAAGGTTAAAACGTTCAACCTTCCAACTTTCCAACGATCTTCACGCAATCGTGCTTGAAAACTTCCTCTTTGTGCGGCGCCTCGGGAAGTTCGCTGGTCAGGTCCTGCCCGGGGAAGTGCAAATTTTCGTGCAGGTCCAGCCGCCACTTGGGGCAGTCGGTCACGTCGTAGACGATGCCGTTGTATGCGACGAGTTTGCGCGTGCCGCGTTCGCCGGTGCCGCGCTTCAGTTCCTGGAGGGTGATGAGGCGGTCTGGAACGATCATAACCTTATCGTCAAGCCTTCGGGGAGGGATTGCCGGAGATATTCGAGCAGGGAGTAGATGATGAGCGATGCGCCGAACATTTCCACCGATTCTTCGAAGCTGGCGATCACCGCGTAGGTAAAGTTCTTTTGACCGAGGTTGGCGGCAAAATATCCGCTGACCATCTCACCGCCGATCACGCCGCCGATGTACACCGCGAGCGAGAGAAAAAACAGGATTTTGAACCTGGTTTCGAGATGCAGGAAGAACATCAGAAATGCCAGCCCGAACAACGCCGCCGCAGCCAGACCGGGAATGACCCACGCAAAATAGAAAATTCCCTCCGCCCCGGCGATTGCGCGCATGGGTTTGATGAGCCGTTCGTGCAGGGCGGCGGCTTCGTCGAACGAGAGAAGCAGGAAGATCAGCGCAAGCGCGAACCAGTGAAAACGGAAGCGGTCTCCGACGACGCTTTTCCATGCGCCGATGGCGGCAAGCAGGAGCGCAGGGATGAACAACAGCAGGGCGTTGGCAAAGGTCGGGATGTTGCTTTCCGCATCCAGATAAAACGCGGACATGAGCAGGTCAAGCAGGAATTCATGCCAGGCTCCGCGGATGTCGGCGACGCCGAAGTATTTGATGCGCTGTCCCCAGATGCTCATGCCGACGAGCACGGCAACCAGCGTAAACAGGAAGACAAGCGCGCGTTTGGGGTTGAGTTTGACGGTGATTTGTTGAGACATGGAAACCTGTTTCGATTATACCCGCGCGCTTCGCCCTTTCTGCGGCGGCATCACACCTCTCTGCGCCGGGATTGCCGCTCCGCTTCGGCGACGGCTTCGGGCGGCGCATGGGCGATCAGCCAGAGCAGGATGAACGCATCCAGATGACCTTTCGGGTTGATGTCAATTCCGTATGGCAGGACGCGGATGTCGCTGTGCAGGTCCAGCCGCGTCAGCAGGGTTTCTACGAACACTTCATAATCGAATGCTTCGTAATCGAAAGGGATGAGAGGCATATGGGTTCGATTCCTTTATCCGCGCTCGAAGAGCCGCTCCAAAATCAGCCGCGCCAGCAAGCGGAGTTGACCGCGGCTTTCGTAACCATCCGCCATCAGGACATTGATGACCAGCATGATATTACCGCGCAGGACGCTCAGGTTCAGGTTCGAGCCGTCTTCGCTGTACCAGTACCAGGCTTCATCGCCGAGGTTGTCCATGCGGGTGGCGTTGGCGGGATAGGCGCTGCTTCCGCGTTTGTAGTTCAGGATCATATCGCCCGGCGTGGTTCCGAACACGATGCTGTAATACATCCAGCCGCCCGGCTCGAGCGGGTCGGTTGTGCAGTCGTAACGCTCGAACGGTTCAAGCTCGCCGATGCTGCTGCTGCTGACGAGCGGATATTCCAACGGACCCAGGACCGCTTCGTATTCCTCCTTCGAGAGCAGGCTGCACGTTTCAAACATCTCACTTTCGGCGGCAAAGTTGCGCAGGTGAACGGTCTCAGGGTCGGAGACGCCGATGGGGAGGATGATCTTTTCGGGTTGGGATAGTCCGCCGTCGGGGTTGACCGCTTGCATGGCTTGAGCCGCCAACAGCGCGGTCTGATGCGCGGAATCCGGGATGGGAGATGCCAGCGAGATCGTCAACCGTGTGCCGCCGGAAACCGCTTCGAGGCGGAGTCCGTTTTGCCACCACAGCGCTTCCCCGCCCAATCCTTTCACAGGGACGTCATCACCGCCGATCAACCGCTTCACCTCGTCGTAATCGAGTTGGGCGGATTTCGAATCCGGCGCGAACCAGACGTCAATGTAAATTGCGTTATCCGCCGAGCGCGCCTCACAACGGATGCTGGCGCGCTTTTCGTAATACGGCGGCTGGAAAGTCACCATGCTGAGGGGCTTCTGTTCCAACGCGCCGATCATGGCTTTGAGGCGGGAATTCGCGGCGAACGGACATTCCTCGAAGGGCAATGGGTCCATCGGCGGGGACAGGAGCGGGATGTCCCTTGGGTCGAGTGCAGTTGGGGTCGAGGGCGGCGGCATCAGCCCGAATAGAAGGATTTCCTCGGGCGGTTTGCCTTTCAAGTCGAGGACGGGCGGCGTAGTGGGCGTGTATCCCTCCGGCACCGAAACCTCCGCGGTGAGTTCGTCGCAAAATGCGCCAAAATCGCCGATGCCGTTGATGCTGGCGATGCCGTCCCTGCCGGTTTGCGCGCTGAAAGAATCGCCGGGACGGTCAACGGCTTCGATGGTCACCGAAACAGGACTCAGCGGGGTTTCCTCCGGGTCGAACACGCCGTCGCCATCCGCATCGCTCCACACCTGCGCCTGGCGGTAAAGAAAACATTCCGCGATGATTTGCGGGGAGGCGGTGGGAGGCGGGGTCGGAACCGCGCCGCAAGCGGAGAGGAGGCTGAATACAAGAATGGAAAATAAAAAACGTTTCATGAATATTGGATTTTATCCGAATTAACTTGTTTATCCACGAGGTTCACGAAGAAACACGAACTTCTTTCGTGTTTTCGTGAAAATTCGTGTTCTTCGTGGATGATTTTTTGTTTTGGATAAAGTCTATTGTTGGTTCAACTTGCGCGGTAGGGGCAGCCCCAACCACGTTCTGTGAAAACTCATCGCAAAAGGCAATTTTTTTTGTTGATTGAAACTGTATCCAGCCCTGACGGGTCGCCCATGCCGCATAAGATGAGTTGTCAATACGCGCCGGAGCATTGCCACTGTTCTTCGGGGGTAAATGTGCAGACGTTCATGCCGGGACCGATGTAATAGAAGGAGAGCGAGAAACTTTCCTCTGTCTTCGTGTACGATATCGGTTCGTCATTGACCTCGGTGGGAATCGCAGCCAGATAGTCCGGCGTCAATTCTGCGAGCGACTCCGGGTACTCGCCTTTTTCGCTATGGTATTGTTCCAGCGCATGGATGATCAGGCTGCAGGCGGCATATCCGCGCTCGGCTTTTTCACCCACTCCGGGCGGTTCTTCGGTCGGGAGGGCGGAGCAGGCAAATGCGGCTAGAACGACCATCACGACCAGCACGACCATCACGCCCCTGGTGTTAATGGGTTTCATGGAGCCTCCTCGGAATTCGCGCTCATCGGCTAAATCGAAAGGATTCGTTGCAGAATCTCCTCATCCGAAACAGGGTTGTTATTGTCAATCTCCAAATCCCAATCGTAGGAGACCGCCGCGGCGATTTTGTTGTACTCGATGACCTTGTCATCCGAGACGGGGATGTGATTTGCGGAGTTGCGCGTCCGAACCCGCTCGAGGCAGGTGTCCAAATCCGCGTAGACTCGTATCATTTTGACGGCGTATTTTTGCTTGAGCGAAGCGTAATAGCGTTTGAAATCCTCCCCCGCTCCCAGGCTTTCCACCATCACCTTGCCGCGGGCGGCAAATTCCGCGTCAATGGCATCTTCCACTTTCTTCCAGCCGTCCTCCCCCGGCTGGGCTGTCAGCCAGATGGATTCGACGCGCAGAAATTTGATGTCCGTGTGTTTGTTGACGAGGGTTCCAATGTGAGTCTTGCCGGACCCCTTGGGCCCGATCAGCATGTAGAGAGTTTTGTCCATATCGTCCGGTTTTGTACTTAATGGTTAATTCACCTTATAATTGCCTGCAATCGTAAATCGAAAATCCAAAATCGTAAATCCCACTACAAGTCCACATGACCACCCCACTCATCGAATGTATCCCCAACTTTTCCGAAGCGCGCCGACCCGAAGTGATTGACCGGATCGTCGCCGCCATCCAATCGGTCAGCGACGTGAAACTCCTCGACCGTTCCTCCGACTTCGACCACAACCGCACCGTGCTTACGTTCGCCGGTCCCCCCGCAGGCATAGAGGAAGCCGCCTTTCGCGCCATCAGGACCGCCTCCGAACTGATTAACCTCGACCAGCACACAGGCGAGCATCCACGCATCGGCGCCACCGACGTTGTCCCGTTTGTCCCGCTCGGCGGCGCGACGATGGACGATTGCATCGCCATCGCGCGGCGCCTCGGCGGGCGCGTCGGCAGCGAACTCAACATCCCGGTCTATTTGTACGAAGCGGCGGCGACCCGTCCCGACCGCACGAATCTCGAAAACATCCGCAAGGGACAATACGAAGGTCTCAAATCCGAGATCGAAACCAACCCAGACCGCAAACCTGATTTCGGTCCTGCCAAACTTGGCACGGCGGGCGCAACCGTCATCGGCGCGCGCAACCCGCTCATCGCCTTCAACGTCTACCTCACCACCGGCGACGTGGGGATTGCCAAAAAGATCGCCAAAGCCGTGCGTCACTCCAGCGGCGGTTTGCGTTTTGTCAAAGGGCTGGGGTTGCTCGTGGACGGACGCGCGCAAGTCTCGATGAACCTGACCAACTTCCGCGAAACGCCCATCGCCCGCGTGGTGGAATTCATCCGGCGCGAAGCGCAGCGCTACGGCGTGGGCATCCATCACAGCGAACTCGTCGGCTTGATTCCGCAGGAAGCGTTGGTGGATGCAGCGGTCTGGTACACCCAATTGGACCAGTTCGACAAAGAGCAGATTCTCGAATCAAGGCTTTTTTCCACCTCCGCCGCAGACGCATCCGACTCCGCCGGTAGCGGTCCCTCTTTTCTGGAAGAGTTAGCCTCCCCGACGCCGACCCCCGGGGGCGGCTCCGCAGGCGCGTATGCCGGAGCCATGGGCGCGGGACTTGTTGCCATGGTGGCGGGCATTACGATGGGCAAAAAGAAATATGCCGACGTGGCAGCCGAAATGCAGGCGATTCGCGTGGTGGCGGAAAACCTGCGTGCAGAACTCACCCAGGCTGTGGAAGATGACTCCGCCGCCTTCGAAGCGGTGATGGGCGCGATGCGCCTGCCGAAGGATACAGACGAACAAAAAAAGGCGCGCGACGCCGCCATCCTTCAAGCCACGCTCAACGCGGCGCATATTCCCCTGCACGTTTGCGAAGGCGCGGTCAAGGTGATGAGTCTTGCCGTCAAGTGTGCCAGACACGGCATCCTGAGTGCCGTCAGCGATTCGATATCCGGTTTTGCCATGGCGCGCGCCTGTCTCACTGCCGCAGGATACAACGTCCGCATCAATATCAACTCGCTGGAGGATAAATCCACCGGGGAAAAGATGCTCACTGAACTCGCCGAACTGGAAAAGGAAGCCGGCAAGCTCGAAACCGAAATCCGTGCAGTGGTAAAAGAACGAAGCGGAATTTAATTTGCTTGGACTCAGGGAGCTTGTTCCCGTCTTTACAAAGCGCTCTTCATGAACCGCGCCGGAGTCCAAATCCTATGGACTCGGGGAGCTTGCTCCCGTCTTTACGAAGCGCGCTTCATGAGCCGCGCCGGCAAGCCGGCTGAGTCCAAGCCCTATGGACTCAGGGAGCTTGCTCCCGTCTTTACGAAGCGCGCTTCATGAACCACGCCGGCAAGCCGGCTGAGGCCAAATCCTATGGACTCAGGGAGCTTGCTCCAGTCTTTACAAAGCGCTCTTCATGAACCGCGCCGGAGTCCAAATCCTATGGACTCAGGGAGCTTGCTCCCGTATTTACGAAGCGCGCTTCATGAACCACGCCAGCAAGCCGGCTGAGTCCAAATTAAAAATCGTCAAACACATTGACCTTGTCTATCGGCTGATTGAAAACCCGCTGTTTTAAATCTTCATTTCCCATTTCCATAAACCATTTGTAACTGCAAAACGGATAGTCTGCCGCATTATCAGCCAATCCATGCTTTACAGGGTTCTCATGGACATATCGAAGCCTGGCAAGATAGGATTTTTCGTATGTAAGACACGTGTCCCAATAATTCTGCCAAACCTGCCTGCCCGGAGTATTATCCCAACGATTGAATTGTATCGCAGTGATCGAATGAACCTGCTGGATTAATTTCTTCAGAGTCTTTGCATCTTCGGGCGCTTGTGCGATAAAGTGATGGTGATTGTTTAAAACCGCCCAAGCCTCGATGTTCCAGCTGAGCAGGTGTGACCGTTCAAAAAGGGTTTGCAAAAAGAATTCTTTCCGCCTGCTTTCGCTCAGTAAATGCTGTTTTTCCAGCGTGGAAGCCGTTATCATGTACATGGCATTCGGCACGAAGTAATGCGGCGGTGTGTGGAGGTAAGTCCTGTAACTGTCTTCCATAATTTTAAGTATACCGTATGGACAGAGGAAGGCTTACTCCCGTCACTTTCCGTTACCGCGCCGGCAAGCCGGCTGAGTCCAAAACCTCTTGATTTATGGACAGAAGGAACTTGCTCCCGCCACTTTCCGTTACCGCGCCGGCAAGCCGGCTGAGTCCAAAGCATCCCTATGAATAAAAATCATTATCCACTTCTACTAATTGCTTTTCTTCTCGCTTCCTGCAACTCTCCGGTTCAATCCTCGCCGACTGAACAGCCCGTTGAACCAACCCAAACACAAGCCCTCCCGACCGCAACCGGGACTTTTATGCCAACTGCACTTCCAACCGAAACAAAATCTCCTCCCACGCCCATTCCCTGCGATCCTCTCAGCGTGGACTACTGCATCATAGATTGGGGGTTTCGCTTTCAACGTCCCATCCTTCCGCCGGGAAACGATGCGGTGGACCTGACCTATCTCTACGCCACCACGCAGAATGGCGCGCGCGATCCGCATCACGGTGTGGAGTTTCAAAATGCCTTCGGAACCCCCGTCCATGCAGCAGGGGATGGGGAGGTGGTATTTGCAGGCTCGGATAAATCC
>QMIW01000085.1 GCA_024434165.1 Chloroflexota bacterium
GTTCGACGGGGTCAGGGACGGCGTGCGCGATGGCGTCAGCGTCTGTGACGGGGTCAGGGTGGTTGTCCGTGACGGGGTCAGCGACGGCGTCAGAGTCAACGATGGGGTCAAAGTGATTGACGGCGTGCGCGATGGCGTCAGGGACGGGGTCAGGGACGGTGTCCGTGATGGGGTAATTGACGGCGTTAGGGTGAAGGTGGCAGTGCCCACCGGGGTGGCCGCATTGGGCAGATTCACCCGGCAGGTGGTACTGTCGCTCAGTTCCACATACGAGCCGTTGAAGTCGGAGACAAAGGCTTGGCTGGGATACTCCGCCTGAAGGTTACCGTTGGTGCCGTCGAAGTCCAGCCAGATCGCTCCGGTTTCACCCGGCGCAAAGACAGGCGCTGAACCCCAGTCAGCATCAGTGCGGGTGGCCCCTGTGGGCGGCGAATCGTCTCCCGGTGAAGCCTGCCACATAACCACTGTATCCGGCGAGAATGCTGACGACCCCTTGGCGGCGATACGTGCCAGTGTCATGTTGGGGAAGTAGCTCTTCCAACCGAAGTTGAAGGAAGTGATCGCCCGCGGCACGGTGTCGTTGTTACGGAAGTTAAAGCGCACCACCCCAAAGGTCTGGAAGGCGATGAAGCTCAGCGAGTACAGATTGGGATCAGTACACACCTGAGGCGTTGGGGTTTCGGGCGGGTCCGGCGGCGTACCAATGCCGATATCGCAGGTGCCACCAGCGCCCAAGTCGATGGTAAAGTTGATGCGCCCAAAGTTCGAGGGTGTGTAATGGGTGCTCAGATTCGCAGGCCCATTGACCATACGCATCTGCCACGTGGTATTGACACCCGTAGGGCTGCCTTGTGCGCCAGCGAGGGCGCGGTTGGCATAAACGGGCCCGATACCATTGATCCAGCCTACGGTCGAGTCATTAAAGATGCTGTTTGGGGCTGGGGCAGTCGAAACCCCATCGTATGCCCAGTGCGGGGTGCCTTGGGTGGTAATGCGCATTTCCGACGGGTAGATCGAGGTGTAGGGATTGGTCACGGACCAATTCACTTGTACCGCTTCGATCAACACCGGCGCAAAGTTGGCATTGGTGAAGGTAACTTTTACATACTGCCCATCCAGAACGATACCGCCCGCAATCGAAATGTCCGTACACTGAGGTACGGGCGTGCTGGTCGCGGTGGCAGTGCTGGTAGGCACAGGGGTCCGCGAAGGCACGGGTGTCTCAGAGGGGCGCACCGTCGGGGTGTTGGTATTTCCCGGAGGCGCAGGTACCGTGGGGACGTAAGTGGCGAACCCTTGGCTTGGCAGTTCCAGCACCCGCGCAGTACGGAATGACTCGTTGATCATCACCCGCCGCGCCTGAAGCTGAATATAAGGCCCAGTGCCATCGTTGCGCCCAAAACCAAGGGGCGTGACCAACGGATGGTTAAAGTACACCACCACTTCCACGAAGTCACCGGGACCGCCCGGATCATATTGATTGATGCCCACCCGATCTGCGGACCCCTGCTCGCGGGCGGACCTGCTGCGCTGGTGACGGAGTACAATCTCAAGCACGCTTCACGCTGCGCCGACGCCTGTCACCTCTGCTACGAAGCGCGGACTACGCTGAGAGCGCGCTTCCCCGCCCTGCTCGCGCCGAATCAAATGTATGGTGTGATGGAATGACCGGCAATGATTTTATGGCGTGGGTGCTTCGTTCGCCGTTTCATTTTGTCCTGAGCGGCGGCATGATGCTCATCACCGTCACGGGGCGAAAAACCGGGAGGAAATACACAACCCCTGTCGGTTATTATCGGGAAAGAGAACACCTCTGGGTGCTTACCAGCCGCAATCGGACCTGGTGGAGAAACCTGCTCGGCGGCGCAGAGGTTGGCTTGCTGCTCAAACGCCAGCCTGCCCGCGCCTTTGCCCAAGCCGAGCTCGATGAAAAGTCGGTTGAGATGCGAATGTACGAGTTTCTCCGTCACGTCCCGCAAGCCGCCAGGTCCATGAAGATTCGCATCGAAGACGAGGTTCCCAACGCCGAGGACATTGCTCGAACCGCAAAGGAAAGGCTGTTCGTCCGAATCAAATTGGCGCGGTAGGCAGGTTCGCCAACGGAATGCAGCCGCCTTCCGGGAGCAAGTTGCGATAGAATCGGCACAACCCAACCCGGAGGAGACTGCCCATGACCGAACAATTTACTTTCGGCGGTGAGATTGTTTGGAAGCCAACCCCCGAACATATCGAACATGCCAACCTGACGAAGTTCATGCGCCTGCATGGAATCAGGGATTTCGGCGAACTGATGAAAAAATCCACCGGCGGCGTGGCATGGTTTACGGACGCCGTCCTGAAGTTTCTCGATATTCAATTTTACGAACCGTATTCGAACGTGGTTGACCTTTCGGAGGGGATTCAATTCCCAAAGTGGTGCGTGGGCGGCAGGATGAACATCGTCCATAATTGCGTGGATAAGTATCAGTCGTCAGTTATCAGTGATCAGTTGGCGGTGGTTTTTGAAGGGGAAGAGGGGATCGTGCGAAAGTTGACATACCGGGAATTGCATAAAGAGGTAAACAAGACGGCAAACGCCCTGCGCTCGCTCGGTGTGGGAAAAGGCGATGCCGTCGGCTTGTTCATGCCGATGACGCCGGAGATCGTGGTTGCCTTGCTGGCAATTGCGAAAATCGGGGGAATCATCCTGCCGCTGTTTTCGGGTTACGGGGCGGGGGCAATCGTCTCGCGCATGGTGGATGCAAATGCGAAGGCATTATTCGCCGCAGATGGAGCCTTCCGGCGCGGCAAGGCTGTGGAAATGAAATCCATTGCAGATGAGGCAGCGGAGCAAATCCCGACCTTGCAGCACATGATCGTTCTGAAGCGGACGGGGCAGGAAGTCAAAATGAAGGCAGGGAGGGATCATTGGTGGCATGAGTTGGTTGATCGGCAAAGCGGCGAAGCCGAAACAGAAAAAACTTATGCCGAAGACCCATTGATGATCATCTACACCTCCGGGACGACCGGCAAGCCGAAGGGCGCGCTGCACACGCACTGCGGATTCCCGGTCAAAGCCGCGCAGGATATGGCATTCGGCACGGACGTACACGGAGCGGCGCACGCAGCGCAAGTCTCAGACTTGCCCAGCAACGACGTGATTTATTGGATGACCGACATGGGCTGGATGATGGGTCCCTGGCTGGTGTTTGGGAGTCTGCTGCTGGGCGCGACGATGTTCCTTTACGACGGCGCGCCGGATTTTCCCGCGCCGAACCGCTTATGGCAACTGGCGGAGAAGCACAAAATCAACCAGATGGGCGTCTCGCCCACGCTGATTCGTTCGTTGATTCCGCAGGGCGAAGAGCATTTCCGAAAGCATGATTTATCCTCATTGAAGTGCTTTGCCTCCACCGGCGAGCCGTGGAACCCCGACCCGTGGATGTGGCTGTTCGAGAAGGTCGGCGGCGGGCGGATTCCGATTATCAACTACTCCGGCGGGACGGAAATCTCCGGCGGCATAGTAATGGGCAATCCCATCCTGCCGCTCAAGCCGTGCGCCTTTTCCGCGCCGTGCCCCGGCATCGCGGCAGACGTGCTGGATGAAAATGGAGAGTCTGTTCGGAATGTTGTGGGCGAACTAGTCATCAAAGCGCCGTGGATCGGCATGACGCGCGGCTTCTGGAAGGACAGACAGCGTTACCTGGATACGTACTGGTCCCGCTGGGAAAACATCTGGGTGCATGGGGATTTTGCTGCAATTGATAATGACGGCTTGTGGTACATCCTGGGGCGCTCCGACGATACGATCAAGATCGCCGGCAAACGGCTCGGACCGGCTGAAGTGGAGTCCATTCTCGTCCGGCATGATTCCATCGTGGAGGCGGCGGCAATCGGTGTGCCGCACGAGGTCAAGGGGAGCGAACTCGTCCTCTTTGCAGTGACCAGGCCCGGGGTCGAACGAAGCGAGGCTCTTCGTCGTGAACTGCATGAGATGGTCGTTGCGGAAATGGGCAAGCCGCTCGCGCCGAAAGCCATCCTCTTTGTCTCCGACCTGCCGAAGACGCGCAATGCCAAAGTGATGCGGCGCATGATCCGCGCGGCGTACCTGGGACAAGAGCCTGGCGATACTTCGTCGCTGGTCAACCCGGCGGCGGTGGAGGAAATCCGCCAGGCGGTATAGTACATTGGTAACAGACTGGTTTGAATAAGACCTTTGTCGCATGGTATGCGGGGATGGTTTTCTTATACTTTGTGTATCCGAGAAATCATCCCTGTATCGGAAATCCATTTTAGAGAAATGAGGTTGCCATGCGAGTCAAGTCTTTTTTCCTTTTTGTGATTTTCCTTCTTCCCATGCTGGCTTGCGTTTCGGGCGGCACGCCGCCGCCAACGGAACCCGCCAGCGGAGCCGGGTCCACTGAAGAGCAGCCGCCAACGTCCATCCCGACGACCGCTCCGACCGCCGTGGAACACAAGACCATCCCCGGCGATTTGCCGGAAGTGCAGAGCGGCGTGGTTGGCGACCAGGATTCCTCCCTGACTGCCGATCAAAAGCGCGCACCGGGAGGAGACCGGTTCACTTTTACCCGCTTCGAGCGGCCGTTCAACGCCGAGACGATGGACCAGTATTTCCCGGTGGTTGACATTCAGGAAGGATTGTTCTACGAGGACGAGACGTGGATGTACGCGGTTATCGCGTTGAAGAGCGATGAAGCCAGCCGGGAACTGACCGGAAAATACGGTTTTGAAATTGACTTGAATGTGGACGGCGGCGGGGACTGGCTGGTGCTGGGCTCGCATCCGACGACCACGGAATGGTCCACGGCGGGTGTGGAATTGTGGTTCGATACGAACGACGATGTCGGCGGCGATGTGCCCACGACAACCGACAAGGTGCCGGTCCCCGGCAACGGTTATGAGACGCTGGTGTTCGGCGCAAACACAGGCGGCGACCCGGATATGGCATGGATGCGGGTTTCACCAAGCGAACCAAACGTGGTGCAGATTGCAGTGAAAAGGGAAATCCTTGCCGGCGATAAGGACTATATGGTCGGGTTGTGGGCTGGCACAGACGATCTTGACCCCGCCCTGTTCGACATCAACGATCACTTCACGCACGAGCAGGCAGGCACATCCATGACCGAGCTGGAGAACTTCTATCCCATCAAACAGATTTCCGAATTGGACAACACCTGCCGCATGGCAATCGGCTTCCAGCCGACCGGCAGTGAGCCGGGCTTGTGTCCGCTGCCGCCCACCGTGGCTGGCGAAGAACCTGCCGAAGAAGGCTGTCCGCCGCAGTATCTCGTTTGCAGAAACGTATCCATGGTTGCGGTTGTGATCGTTTGTTATTGCAACCAGCCCTGATTGCCGTTCGGCGTTTCGATAAAACAAATAACTGACGTTACGCACCGTCCCGAAGGTTCGGTGGAAAAATCTGCCTCATTTACGAGAACCTTCGGGACGATTCGCGTGAAGCGGGCAAATAAGACACAAGATAAGGCTGGCATAAGAGCGCCAGCCTTGTTTTTTCTCTGCATTATAATAAATCCCGTCTCGCGCAGCCCGCGAGAGAAGGAGACTGAATGAAAAACGTTCGAAACGGTATCTTTGCGCTGCTGTTGTCTCTGATCTTCATCCTGTCTTCGTGCGCATCGCCAACGCCGGAGGTCGTGACCGTGGTGGTGACCGCCACCAGCCAGCCCGTTGTGGAAACACCCTCCGCGCCGACCCAGCCGCTTGCGCCGGTGAATCTCGGAGGTCCGCAGAGCGGCGAGACGATGAAGTGGATTGACGGCAGCACGCTGGTCTACATCCCTGCGGGCGATTTTTCGATGGGCGATAACGGCTTCGACGCTCCCGTCCATAATGTGTCGCTGGATGCTTATTGGATTCAGCAGACCAAGGTGACCAATCGCATGTATGACCAGTGTGTCAAGGCGGGCGTTTGTACTCCTCCCAGCCAGGAATTGGGCGGACCCGTATTCACGAATCCCAGTTTCGCAAGCCACCCGGTCGTCGGCGTGACCTGGGATCAGGCGCAGGCATACTGCGGCTGGATTCAGGGAAGCCTGCCAAGCGAGGCGCAGTGGGAAAAGGCGGCGCGCGGCCTGAATGGAAATGTCTATCCCTGGGGGAACAGCGAACCTTCCTGCAGCCTGCTGAATTTTGCCAACTGCTATGGGCGCACCACGAACGTCAACGCCTATTTGGATGGCGCCAGCGCGTTCGGTCTGCTGGATATGGCGGGGAACGTCTTCGAATGGGTGGGCGACTGGTATGATGCGAATTACTACAGCCAGTCACCCGCAGAGAATCCCACCGGCCCGCAAACCGGACAATACAAGAGCATACGCGGCAGTTCCTTTGAGACTGCCGAAGAACAGATTCCCTCCGCCATCCGCCGCTACAACGAGCCGACCGACAGCGGACGCGATATCGGTTTCCGTTGTGTGGTGGGCAGCCCGCAGCCGTTTGCGCCGTACTGCCAACTGACCGCCCAGGTCCCAGCCGCGCAGACGGTTACATCCAATTCGTGCGCCCTGCCCGAAGCGGTGATGGTGGATCAGTATTGCACCCAGGGCGATGGTTACGGCGTGGTGCAAATTTCGTTCGACGCCACCTGGGAGGAGCGCGGAACGCGCATCCAATGCGAGGAAAGAATCGAGGGCGGAATCCGCACACTGGTCTGCAAAGGACCGCGCGGCATCGAATCAACCAACGAGGTGGTGGTCTGCAACCCGGCTTGTACCAATCAACCGGATGTGAGCGGCGTGAATCCCGCCTGTGATTCGGGCTATGCACTGGATTCCGCCACCGGCATTTGTTCCTATTCCCCGATTTTGGCGCAGCCCGGCGCGGGCGGATGTCCTGCCGGATACGTCACGCTCGTCCGTGGCGGGCAGCAGGTCTGTGCGGTCGGTCCCGGCGCAGATAACGCCTGCCCGATCGGTTTGTATTTTGACGACCTGGCTGGCATGTGTGTGCCGCCGAACGGCGAAGTCAATGCGCCGTATGGGATTGACAACCCGGCTCTTGCCAGCCAGACGTATGCCGGCTGTGCGGCGGGCTACAACTACAACGAATCCTTCCAGTGCTGTCAGCCGGGAACGGGTGCGGTCAACCCCGGCTGCGCTCCCGGCTACACGTTCGACCTGAACGCGCAGGCGTGTGTGCCCGTCCTGGAAGAAGCGCTGGACGGCACCGGATGTGTCGTGGCGCGCGTCAACACAGTCAAATGCGCCGACGTGGAAGATAAAATCTGCGCGCCGCAGTTGACCGAAGCGCATTGTGTGGCGAGGCTGGAATGCCGCTGGGTCGAAAAGGAAGATCGCTGCGAACTCAGAAACCCATAGCCTGCGACCAGGTGATTTTACAAGCCGGATGGAAAACATCCGGCTTGTTTTATTGCAGTCATGTTACAGCCTTACCAAAGGGGGATGAAATAGATTTAAAAAATCCTTATAATTTTCGTTACTTGTTTTATGGGCGGATCATTGGCATGCGAGATACTGGAAAAGAAGAGGAGTCGAGATGAGAAGAATACAATCCTTCACATGGGCGGCGATAATCGCGATTATGCTTGTGTCCGGCTGTAACCTGGGGGCAACGCCCCCGCCTGCGGCAACCGACGAACCTCCGCCTTCGCCCACCGCCGAGCCGCCCACCGCCACCGCAGAAACCGTTCCCACTGAAGCCGTCACAACCACTCCCGTCACCATTGACATCGCCGGTCCGCCCATGCAGGTCGGTTCGCGTTACACGTATGTGGATGGCACCGTGCTGGTTGCCGTTCCCGGCGGTCCGTTTACGATGGGCTACAACTTTGCCGATAATCCTGTGCGCGAAGTAACCGTCGGCGATTTTTGGATTTACTCCACCAAAGTCACCAACAGCCAGTATGCCTTGTGCGTTCAGTTGGGGGAATGTACCCCGCCGGACAAGGAGAAAAACCCCAGTTATGGCGACGCGCGTTACATCAAATATCCCGTGACCGGCGTCACGCATGCCCAGGCGGTGGATTACTGCACCTTTGTGCATGGACGCCTGCCCACCGAAGCCGAATGGGAAAAGACCGCGCGCGGACCGGACGGCAACATCTTCCCCTGGGGCGATGAAGCGCCGAACTGCACTTTGTTGAATTACAAGTTTTGCGTCGGCAGGACCACCTGGGTGAACGAATACAAGTCTGGCGTCAGTTATTACGGCGCGTTCGACATGTCTGGCAATGCGCGCGAATGGGCGGCGGACTGGTACAGCCCGACCTATAACATTGAGAATCCGATTCCCGACCCGCTCGGACCGGACTTCGGCGAGAAGCGTTCCGTGCGCGGAAGCAGTTACCAGGACAGCGCCAACCCCACCATTGCGGCGCACCGCTTCTCTCTGGACCCGTTGGAGTCTCTGCCCGATTTGGGCTTTCGCTGTGTGATAGAGGACCCCACCTACTTTGCCCCATGGTGTGAGCAATCGGTGTACGTTGGCACAGGCGCAGACGGCTCACAGCCGAATTGCCAGCCTGCCGTAAAATGCAACGATGTTTCCATCAAACAATCCCCGAACTGCACGCCGAATTACTCGCCATACACCATCGTGACGTTCAATGTTTCCAACACGCCTCCCAACGATTACACCTACAGTCTCGACGGCTGTTTTCCCGACCCGGATGGCGACGGCAGCGTCAACAAATTCCTCTGTTACCCGGATGGCGCCGGCACCGCCGTCACGACAGGTTCCTGCACCTACGAAGCCCCGGCGGGATGCAAAGTCTGCCCGGAGCATTACACACTCAACGGCGACGTCTGTGTGTGGGATGGAAGCAGCACCTCCGGTAGAGCCTGCCTGCCCGGCTCGACCTTTAATCCGCTTACCAACTGCTGTACCGCCATTCCCGGCTCTGGCACGGACGTGACCATTTGCCCGGCTGGGACGTATCCGCTCAACGGCGCGTGCATTGATAACCCGAAAGGCGTGGTTGACACCGATACTCAAACCGTGATCTTCGATAAGTGCGCCCCGCCTGTGACGGTGACGCCCAAGACTCCCGGCGGCGGTGATGATGACGGCGGAGATGGCAGCTGCACTGAACCGGCGGATGGATGCCGTAAAGTGACGGGTGGTCAGGCGCCCTATTGGAACCCGGCAACCTGCTCGTGCCAGTCCACCCCTCCGTAGAGATGTGAAATGAGGCTCTCCCGAAAATTTTTCCGGGAGAGCCTCATCAATTTTGGGGATGGATTCCGAAAGCCTGCTTTCGGAGGTTGAATCGCCTGGGGAGCGGGACCGCCGCGAGGTCCGGTGGGAGGCGGGTGGAAATTCATCCCCAAATTGTGCTACAGTATAGATGTCCGGTTTGCGGGTCGAACCGGGCAGGAGCAGGATCCATGGAAGTCGAAATTGGCAGGATCACACACTACTATTCCCACCTTGGCGTGGCGGTGCTTTCATTGACCGACAGCCTGAAGTTGGGAGATCGCATCCATATCTACGGACATGCGACCGATTTCACTCAGCGCGTTTCTTCGATGGAAATTGACCATCACAGTATTGTGTGGGTGAAGCCCGGGGATAATGTCGCGGTGAAGCTGAACCAGCCTGCGCATGTGCACGACCTGGTGTACAGGGTCGTCGAAGAAAACCTGGAGCCAGCCGCCTAAACACGGAGCGGGGGATGGATTGGCTGCAACAGGCAGGCAGCGATTGTGCCCTGCCCTGTTTTGTATTTCAGTCTGCGAATTCATTAAGCCGCTGTGTCCGCCGTTCAACGCTGTCGCTCACAGCGGCTTATGGTTTCGGTCTTTCATTTATGGCTTACGCCGGCACTTGCAATATTCCGACTGCCGCCAATACGCCCATCCCAGACATCACCACGACCAGCGTGAACGCGATTCCCAGCACCCAGTTGAGCCATTTCTTTTCGGGGTGATTGACCCAGTAATACAGCAAGCCGGAGAACAGGAATGCTTGCGGCACGATTTCAACGTAACTGAGAATGGAAACCGGGTAGTTGGTGTAGAGGATGCCTTCGATGGAGCCGGGAGCCGCGCCAAAGGTGGAGAGGATTCCCAGCGCTGTCAACACCCAGAACAGGATCAGCCAGCCGTTCTTCCTTCCGAAGAAAATCTCCCTCAGCGGATGGAACGCCAGCGCAAAGATGATCCCGCGAATCCATTGCAAGCCGGGTCCTGCCGCCACCCAGGGACTGTCCGTTGGACGCATGTAATTCTCCAGCGCGCCGGTCACAAAAACATCTTCGTAGTTCAGGAAGTTGAAGGCGAGGATGCCCATCAGGAAATACGTCAGCGTGTGTGCCACGCTGGTCTTGAGAATCAGGCTTGATAAGTTGGGTTGATTGGTCGTGTTCATTTTGGCTGCCTTTTTTTTCAGAGAGTGTTTTATAAATCAAAATTCACCACAGACACCGCACTTGCGTTCGGTGCAGATGTAAACGCGGATGAACGTTGATTTTTGACGGAAACGCCAATTTAAGGGCTTTAAATCCAATTTATCTGTGTTCATCTGTGGTTATA
The DNA here is from genome assembly GCA_024434165.1 of Chloroflexota bacterium. Lineage (GTDB taxonomy): Bacteria > Chloroflexota > Anaerolineae > Anaerolineales > Villigracilaceae > Villigracilis. Next base: position 10,512 of record QMIW01000085.1, read on the forward strand.
AACGAATTTCAAAACACTTTCTCAAGAATATAGGATTTGGCTCGCGGAGACAAGTGAAGTTCGTCCTGTAATTGGCGCCGCTTCAATACCACAAATATCGGGGCATTTTTTTGTGTTGTATTTCAGCAACTTTATTTTGCGCGGTGTGTTGAATATGACAAAAGGAAAAGATTGGACGGAATACCATGAAGGATCGCATGCCTGACCGAAGACCGATTTCCGCCCGAAAGAGCCCCATCTCCCAGCGTGCGGCGGCTATGCTTGCAGGATGGGGCGTTGCTCCAAATTCCATTTCAATTGCCAGTGTGTTTTTTTCAGCCGGCGCTGCCGGGTGTTTCCTGTTGACTTCCCGCGAAAACGACATTTTATTGTGGTGGGGGGCGGCGGTTTTTATTCTCCTGCGCCTGTTGGCAAATATGTTGGATGGAATGGTCGCCGCTGAAGCAGACAGGGCATCTCCTGTTGGGGAGATTTTCAACGAAGTGCCGGACCGGATTTCCGACGCGGTTATTTTTATCGGCGCCGGCTATGCCTCCGGGAGTTCGGAAGCCCTTGGATATCTTTCCGCCATTTTCTCTCTGCTTGTGGCGTACATACGGGCGCTGGGAAATTACATGGGAGTACCTCAATTGTTTCAGGGTCCCATGGCAAAATCGCACCGGATGTTCACTCTCGCTGCGGTTTGCATCTATGGCGGGTCGGTTGCAGCATTCTTTCCGCTTCCTTCCCTTATGACCTGGGGACTGCTGGTAATTGTCCTGGGAAGCATTCTCACTTTTCTTGTGCGGCTTCGCCGCATAATCTCCGGGGTGCGATAATGACGAATTGGGATGTTCTCCTGTTGTATACCGGCTTGATCGCAGGATTGTTGATTCTTGCGCCGCTGATTTTGTTTGTTTTGGAAAAGGTCTTCCACAGGAATATGACCTCCATCTGGCAGATCTATCGCGGCTGGCTGATCATGATCCCGCCTTTCCTTTTGTTTGTCTTTTTGGGAAGGGTGATCTTTATTCTGGGGGTTTTTGCGCTTTCCGTCTTTAGCTTTTGGGAGTTTTCGCACGCCACGAAATTGGACTCGGAGCGGTGGATCACCCGTGTGGTGTATCTGGGCATCCTGTCGGTGACAATCCTTGCGTTGATTCCCAATCCGGGCACAGATTATTTTGGCGGATACGGCATGTTCATGGCGCTGCCGGTCTATGTGGTGGGGTTGATCATGCTTGTACCGATCATCCAAAACCGCTATGAAGGGCAGCTGAAGATGGTCGCATTGGGCGTGATGGGATTTATGTATTTCGGATGGATGTTCGGTCACCTCGGTTTTCTCGCGGACTCGTTCTATGCCAATCACTATGTACTTTTTATCGTATTTGCCGTTCAGCTGGCTGACATAGCTGCGTACAACTTCGGCAAATTGTTTGGGCGGCATAAACTGAGAAGCAATATCAGCCCGAACAAAACCCTGGAGGGTGCGATTGGCGCATTGATCGTATCGCTGTGCCTGCCATGGCTGTTTCGCCCCGCGCTTCCCGAGTTGGGTCCCCTGCAGTTGGTGTTGACGGGGTTGATCGTAGGGATCGGCGGTCAACTGGGAGACCTGACCATCAGTCTGATCAAAAGGGATTTGGGCATAAAGGATATGGGGGCGGTCATTCCCGGACACGGCGGCATTTTGGACAGGATTGACAGCCTGATCATCGCCACACCGCTCTTCTTTCACATGATTCGATATTTTGGTTTCCTGTATCCGTAAAGGTTTTACGATGGCAAACTTGATCGCATTTTTATGGGGGTTCGCCGAGGCGACATTGTTCTTTATTATCCCCGATGTTGCAATAAGCGTCATTGCGCTGGGTGGATACAACGCAGGCTTGAAAGCCAGTTTCTACGCTCTGGCGGGCGCATTGCTTGGCGGAGGCTTAATGTATTATTGGGGAAGATCGCATCTGGAAAATGTCTTGAATATTTTCCTTAAAATCCCGGCGATACGACCAGTTGACCTCGAGCGGGTGCGGGAGGACCTGGAAAGGTCGGGTCCCATAGCCATGGTTTGGGGACCCATTTGGGGAATCCCGTATAAAATTTATGCGGCATACGCTCATTTATTCACGTCGCCCTTTGTGTTTGTGTTGATCAGCATTCCCGCGAGGATGGTGCGGTTCGTGCTGGTTGCGCTGGCAACTCCGTATGTAATGAACAAAATTGCCCCAAATGCTCCTCTGCCTGCGCAGGTCTCCATCGTAATTTTGATCTGGACGGCGACATATGCAGGCTATTTTTATATAAAGAGAAAGTGAATCTCAGGAGCGGCTTGCGCGCTTATTTGCCGCTCCCTGAATCTCAACCCTCCCCAAAATTCGCTGTGACCTGTATAATCCCTCCCATGCAAAAAACCTTCACCCTGACCGCCTTTGCCCAAGCCGCCGCCGCTGCATGCGCGCTCTACGAACCTGTCCCGGCTTGAGACGGAACCGAAAGGAAACCCAGTCCCGAAACCGACAGGTTCGGGACTTTTTTATTTGACCTTACGATATTCTTTTCATCCTTCATAATTCATCCTTCATCATTCCATTGGTATAATTCGCCCGCCATTTCTATTTTTCGGAGTATCGCATGACCAGAAAACTCACCGGCAACCAGATCCGCCAGGACTTCATAGACTTCTTCGTCGAACACGGTCACACCGCCGTGCCTTCGATGTCGCTCGTCCCCGGCGGCGATTCAACCCTGCTCTTCACCAATTCCGGCATGGTGCAATTCAAGGACGTCTTCCTCGGCACCGACAAAAAGCCCTACACCCGCGCGGTTGACTCGCAGAAGTGTATGCGCGTGGCGGGCAAACACAACGACCTCGAGGATGTGGGGCGCGACGATACGCACCACACCTTCTTCGAGATGCTCGGCAACTGGTCCTTCGGCGACTACTATAAAAAGGAAGCCATTGCCTGGTCGTGGCAATTGCTCACCGAGGCATGGGGTCTGCCCAAAGATAAACTCTACGCCACCTGCTTCGAGGACGATAGCGAAGCGCACCCTGCGGGCAAAGGGAACATCCCGCGCGACGACGAAGCTGCAGAGATTTGGAAAGCCCAGCCCGGCTTCGATCCCTCGCATGTCCTCTTCTTTGGGCGCAAGGAGAACTTCTGGCAAATGGCGGAGACCGGTCCCTGCGGTCCATGCTCCGAAATCCACATTGATCTCGGCGAAGAGCGCGACAACCTGCGCGGGCAGCCGCATCGCTGCGGTGTGAACGGCGAATGTACGCGCTTCCTCGAATTGTGGAACAACGTTTTCATCCAGTACAACCTCTTCGACGATGGACGTCTCGAACCGCTCCCGCAAAAACACGTGGATACCGGCATGGGCTTCGAACGCATCGTCGCTGTTTTGCAGGGCGTGGACTCCAACTACAAGACCGATCTCTTCGCCGGCTCACTCGAAGTCCTGCGCTCGCTTACCGGTCACACCGAAGAGCAAATGTACGCGGACTTCACGCCCTATCGCGTCATCTGCGACCACGTCCGTTCCGCCGCGTTTCTTATCGCCGATGGCGTTGTTCCCGGCAATGCGGGCCGCAACTACGTGGCGCGCATGATCATCCGCCGCGCCGCGCGCTTCGGCACGAAAATTGGATTGAACGAACCCTTCCTCGCCAAAGTGGCGCAGGCGGTCATCGAACAGTACGAGGATTTCTATCCGGAATTGCGAAAGGCGCAGCCTGCCATCTTCGATAATTTGACCCGGGAAGAAATCCGCTTCGCCCGGACGGTGGAGGCTGGCACTGCCCATTTGGAGAATCTGCTCTCCGGGCTCCAATCCTCCAACTCCCGAATCCTCGATGGTCGTCTGGCTTTCGATCTTTACGCCACCTACGGTCTCCCCTTCGAAATCTCCCGCGACATCGCCCGCGAACAAGGGCTGGATGTGGACGAAAAAGGATTCAACGAAGCCAAGGAAGAACACGCCAAAGCCTCCGGCGGCGGCAGAGCCATGGGCAAGCTTGGCGGCGAAGATGCCGAATTCTTTGCCGGCATTTTGAAGGACTTGCAGGCGAAGGGAAAATTGGGCAAGGATGGCGTGGAGTATGATCCGTATAGCGGTACACAGGCAGACAAGTACACAGGGCTGGAGGTATTAGCGTTAGTGGTAAACGGACAGTTGGTTGATTCGGCGGAACTGGACGATCAGGTCGAGGTCATCCTGCCCAAGACCGGCTTTTATATCGAAGCGGGCGGTCAGGTCAACGATACGGGTTTCATTCGCGGGGCGGATTGGGAGATCGAAGTTACCGGCATGCGCCGCGCCTCCGCGGGTGTGTTGGTGCATATCGGTGAAGTCATCTCCGGTCATCCGAAGGTCGGCGACAAAGCCGCCGCCGAAGTGGACGCTGTCCGCCGCCATGACATCATGCGCAACCACACCGCGACCCACTTGCTGCACAAGGCGCTCCATGAAGTCCTCAGCGACCAGGCAAAGCAGGCGGGCTCGCTCGTCGCGCCGACGCACCTGCGTTTCGACTTCAACCACCCCGAAGCCCTGACCCCCGAACAGCTCGAGCGCATCGAGCGCATGGTCAACGAAGCCATTGCCGCCGATATGCCCGTCGTCAAACAGGTCAAATCGCTCGAAGAAGCCAAAAAGGAAGGCGCGATGGCGCTCTTCGGCGAAAAATACGGCGAGACCGTAAGAACGATTTCCATTATGGAAGATAAAGACGGCAAATACTCTTACGAACTCTGCGGCGGAACCCACCTCGAACGCACATCGGACATCGGCGTATTCCTCATCGTCAGCGAAGGCTCGGCGGCGGCAGGCGTGCGCCGTATCGAAGCAGTAACCGGACGCGGCGCGTACGAACTCATCCAGAAGCGCTTCAAGACATTGAAGCACGCTGCCGCTTTGCTCAAGACTTCCCTCGATGAAGTCCCTGCCAAAGTGGATGCGCTGCAGGATGAAGTTTCTGAACTCAGGAAAGAACTTGCCAGCCTGCGAACACAGACGGCTCTTTCGACGTTCAACCTGCAGCTTTCCAATGTTCGAACCGTGAAAGAGATCAACATTCTTGGCGCTGAAATCCCCAATGCAGACGCGGATACCCTGCGCTCGCTGGCGGATAAATTCCGCGAAAAACATCCCAGGAATGGTGCGGCAGTGCTTGTGACCGGCTCGACCGTCATCGCCACCGTCACCGAGGATGTGGTCAAACGCGGAGTCAAAGCCGGAGACCTGATCACAGGCATCGGCGGGAAGGGCGGCGGACGCCCCAACCTCGCGCAGGGCAGCCTGCCGAATGGCGATGTCAGGGAGGCGCTGGCGAAACTGCCCAGGGTGGTGGAGGAAAAAGTAAAATAACTCTGCCGCGCAACATCAGTTAAAGTAACCCGAGTTGCTGCCTTGGTTTCAAGAGGCATCCCTCACCCCAAACAAGGTTATATCTTCTGGGATGACTTCCCCCTCTCCCGATGGGAGAGGGCAGGGTGAGGGCTTTGGGCGGGGAACCTGGAAAATC
>QMIW01000086.1 GCA_024434165.1 Chloroflexota bacterium
TGGAACGCCTTTGGAAAATTCTGAGTCATCCCAATTTGGCTGCCAACCTTGCGCTGATCGGTAAATCCTATGGTGATGGGGCGGTAAAAGTCGAACCGCGTTCGTTGGAGAAATTACCCATCCCTGATAACGTCATTGAGCAATCTGGAATTCCAATCCAAATGCGGTTGTTCGATGAAAAAACATTCTTCAAAACAACGACTTATCCTATAAGAAAGAAACGGTCACGAAAAATTTGAATTGAGCGTGGGGAAGATAAGGCATCTTGAAACCGAATCAACCTCAAACGAGACTTGAAGCGGGTCTTCGATCTCCAGTCTCCAATCTCCAATTCTCTAATCATCCTCATCCCCCGTTATAATCGCTCCCATGTTCCAATTCCAGATCACAGCCAAAAACAACCGCGCCCGCGCGGGGATTTTCACCACGCCGCACGGCGACCTCGTCACACCGGTCTTTGCGCCCGTCGGCACGCAAGCCACCGTAAAAACACTCACCCCCGAACATCTCAAGGAGATCAACGCCACGCTGGTGTTGAGCAACACCTATCACCTTTACCTGCGTCCCGGCGACGAACTGGTGCGCGACATGGGCGGCTTGCACAAGTTTATGCAATGGCACAAGCCCATGCTCACGGATTCGGGCGGCTTTCAGGTTTTTTCCCTCGCACAAACCCGCAAAATTGATGACGACGGCGTGACCTTCAAAAGCCACATTGACGGCTCGACGCATCGCTTCACGCCCGAAAAGTCCATCGCCATTCAGGAAAACCTCGGCGCGGATATCATCATGGCGTTTGACGAGTGCGCCGACCCGAACGATCACAAGTACAGCAAAATCGCCATGCAGCGGACGCATCGCTGGGCGGAGCGCTCGCTCAAAGCGCAAACGCGTCGGGATCAAGCCTTGTTCGGGATTGTGCAGGGTGGGGTGAATCCTGCCTTGCGGGCGGAATCCGCCCAATTCATCGCCTCGCTCAACACCCCTGGCATCGCCATCGGCGGACTCTCCGTGGGCGAGACCAAAAAGGAAATGCACGCCATGCTGGATGTGGTCACCCCGCTGCTGCCTGAAAACAAGCCGCGCTACCTGATGGGAGTCGGCACACCCGAAGATTTGATCAACGGTGTCCTGCGCGGCGTGGACATCTTCGATTGTGTCCTGCCGACCCGCCTGGCGCGCCACCACTCCGCCTTTGCGCCGGAGGGACGCCTCAACCTGATGAACGCCTCCTTCGCCCGCGACGAGCAGCCCATTGACGAGACCTGCGATTGTTACTCCTGCAAAACCTTCACCCGCGCGTATATCCGCCATCTCATTGTGGCAAAGGAACTGCTGGCGGGTACGTTGATCTCAATTCATAACTTGCGAGCCTTGATTCGGTTGATGGAGCAGATCAGGATTTATATAGCAGACGGGACGTTCGAATCGCGCGCACCCGAACTCCTCCGTCAATGGTCGAATAATGCAAAGAGAATCAAACACGGAGGTCACGATGCGCACAAAGTACACGACGAAAAACCTTTGTGACCTTCGTGTTGAAAACAGACTATGACCATCCTCCACGCCCTCTTCCTCGGCATCATTCAGGGACTGACCGAATTCATCCCCGTTTCATCCACCGCGCATCTATTCATCTTCAGCCGCCTGCTTGGGCTTCCTTCCAACGACAGGACGTTCTCCTTCAACGTCATCGTCCAGTTGGGGACGGTCCTTGCCCTGCTGTTGTTCTTCTGGCAGGATTTTTGGCAGATCGTAAAAGCGTTTTTGCTCGGCATCAGGCACAAAAAACCCTTCGACGATTTTCACGCGCGCCTCGGCTGGCTGGTGATCGTTGCGACCATCCCGGCGGGCTTGGCGGGTTTGATTCTCAGCCAGTTTGTAAAGAGCATGTCCGGCGACCCGCTGTTGTGGGCTGGGATTCGCCTGCTGTTTACGGCGCTGCTCCTCACGGCGGTGGAATATTTCGATAAAAAGAGCCGCACGCTCGAATCCGCCACGTGGATGGATGCCCTGACCGTCGGCTTGTTTCAGGTGCTGGCGATTTTCCCTGGCGCCTCGCGCTCCGGCTCGACGATGACTGGCGCAATGTTCCGCGGCTTCGACCGTCCTTCAGCCGCGCGTTTCGCCTTTCTCATGTCCGCGCCGATATTGACGGCGGCGGGATTGTATGAGTCCGTTCAAGTCATCCTCCTGCCGGGCACAACCGAATTTCTTCCCATCCTGTTCACCGGTTTCGCTGCCTCGGCGGCGGTTGGCTGGCTGGCGATTCGCTGGCTGTTGGGATACCTCCGAAAACATTCGCTCTACATTTTCGCGGCGTACTGCCTGCTCGCCGGAATCGTTGTGTTGATTTTCAAATAACCGCCATTTGCAACTGCTCACCGCTCATGCCGCCCAACCCTCCATACCGTAAACCGTATTCCACCGTCCATCGTCTGTCGTCCATCGTCCTCTTTCTTCTCTCCGCTTTCCTTCATATTTCCTGTGTTTCTCCCGCTCCAGCGGCGCCAACCCAAACCATATCGGCGTATGCCACTTCCTCTGCCCAGCCGTGGCTGAGCGAATTGTTTGCCTGCGCAAACGAACGAGCCGTTGCGGTCAACGTCAATGCAAATGCGCCGGATATTTCCCTGCGTGTTGGCGAACCGGAAAATTTGTCCGCTTATGCCTACCGGGTTGGCGAAGAAGAGATTCTCGTCGTTGCGCACCGCGAAAGTGCGGTGCAAAACCTTTCGCTGGCGGAGGTTCGGGCGTTGTTCGCGGGGCAGGGAGAACCGTCGGTGCAGGTGTGGGTGTATCCGTCGGCGTTGGATATCTTTGAAGTGTTCGAGCAGGTCGTGATGCAGGGAAGAAGCGCCGCTTCGTTTGCACGAGTCGCTGTCAGTGTGGAGGCGGTGTCTGATGCGGTCGGTTCCGAATCCAATGCAGTGGGCATTCTTCCCAAACACCGGCTGACGGAAAATATGCGCGAGGTGTACTCGCTCGGCACGTTCCCCGTGCTGGCGCTGACGGACTCGGAGCCGCAGGACGCCGTGCGGGATTTGCTGGCTTGCTTGCAGGACGGTTGAAAGTAAGTTGCACATTAGCCTTTTGCGATAATTTGCACAAAGGGGGTAAAATAAATTCGCTATTTATGTCCACACCCATCATTGAACTGCGAAATGTAAATAAAACCTATTCCACCGCCGCAGGGGATTTTCCGGCGTTGAAGAACATCAACCTCACCGTGAACGCGGGCGAATTCCTCGGCGTGGTGGGGAAATCGGGCGCGGGAAAATCCACCCTGCTCAACATGATCAACGGCGTGGATTCGCTCTCCGAAGGGCAGGTGATCGTCAATTCGGGCGGGCAGCGCGTTTCGGTGCATGACCTGAGCGAAGACGAAAAAGCGAGTTGGCGCGGCAGGACGATGGGCGTGGTCTATCAGTCGTTTCAGCTGCTGCCCATGCTCACGCTCGTCGAAAACATCACCCTGCCCATTGACCTGGCAGGGGATTTCAAACCGCGTGAGGCGCGCGAACGCGCGCTGGAACTTTTGCGGCTGGTCGAGATCGAGGAACATGCCGACAAACTTCCCGCTTTCATCTCCGGCGGTCAGCAGCAGCGCGTGGCGATTGCGCGCGCGCTGGCGAACGACCCGGATATTCTGGTCGCCGACGAACCAACAGGCAGTTTGGATTCGGTCACAGCCGACCATATTTTCGATGTCTTTGAACATCTCGTCTCCGAACGCGGCAAGACCATCATCATGGTCACGCACGACATGGGTCTGGCGGGTCGTTTTTCGCGCGCATTGACCCTGGCGGATGGCGAGTTGCAGGGTGAGAGGAACGTGGATGTCAGACTCAAAGGGAGGCGCAGGAAATGATTCAGCGAATCGAAGAACGCCGGGCGCGGCATCCGCATCGGACTCCGCCGAAAACTGCTCCGCGCCATGTGAGCGATGCCGCCCCGGAAGCGATCATCGAAATGCGCGGCGTGGTGAAGCGCTTCTCCAATGCGGCGGGGGAGTTCACCGTCCTCAAAGGCGTGGACTTGATGATCAACCGCGGAGAGTTCGTCTCCATCGTCGGCAAGTCGGGGAGCGGAAAATCCACGCTGCTGAACATGATCACCGGCATTGACCATCCCTCCGAGGGACAGGTCATCGTCAACCACAACGACATCTACACCGGCGTGACCGAAAGCGCGCGTTCGAAATGGCGCGGGAAGAACCTCGGCATAGTCTTTCAGTTCTTCCAGTTGCTGCCCATGCTGACCCTGCTGGAAAACGTCATGCTCCCGATGGATTATGTGGACATGTACGACTTCGACGAACGCCCCCAGCGCGCGATGGAATTGCTGAAACTGGTGGGCTTGGAAAAGTTCGCCAACAAACTGCCCGTGCTGGTTTCGACCGGACAGCAGCAGCTGGCGGCGATTGCCCGCGCCATGGCGTGCGACCCGCCGCTCCTCATCGCGGACGAACCGACCGGCAATCTCGACACGCGCTCGGCGGATACCATCATCCAGATCTTCGAACATTTCGTGGAGCAGGGCAAGACCATCGTCATGGTCACGCACGACCCGTCGTTGACCTCGCGCACCCAGCGCAACATCATCATCTCCGACGGCGAACTGATTGACGAGACCATCTCGCGCTGCCTGCCGCAGCTGCGCCACCGTCACATGCTGGAATTCACCAAAATCGCCCAACGCAGGACGTTCCAGCCGCGCGAGACCATCCTTTCGCAAAACGAGCGCGTGGATCATTTCTTCATGATTCGCAAAGGCGAGGTGGAAGTGGTCTTGAAGAAGGTGCGCAGCAGGGAAACCGTGATTTCGCGGCTGGGCGCGGATCAGTTCTTCGGCGACGTCGAGTTGCTGCGCGGCGGGAAAGCCATTGCCAACGTCCGCGCGGGCAGCGAGCCTGTGGAAGTGCTCACCCTTCCCCGCGCCGATTTCATGCGCGTGATGGAGGAATCCCCGATCACTGTCGAAGCGGTCGGGAGGATCGTGCAGAAAAGACTCGAACAACATCGCACGGCGGATCCGCGTGCTGGCAGAAGAGTGCACAAGTAGATAAGTGAACAGGTACAGAGGTAAACGGGTAGACAGGTAAACAGGTACAGAGGTAAACAGGTAGACAGGTACACGACGTAATGTGTATCACGTAATGCGCAATACGCAGGATTCATCCTTCATCATTTATCCTTCCATGCCCTCCGATCCGCGCAAACTCCCCCAGGTGCTTTACATTGCCGACAGCGACGAATCCCGTGCGCTGGTGCGGCGTTTGCTTGCAGATCAATACGTGGTGCTGGAAGCCGCCAATCCGCTGGACGGCTTGCAGTTGGCGGAGGAGACGCATCCCAGCCTGATTTTGCTCGACCACAACCTGCCGCACATTACGGGCAACGAGGCGGCGACCCGCCTGAAAAAGATGCTGCCCCGCACGCCCATCGTCATCATCTCGGCGGATACGTCGCCGGGAGCCAAGGAACGCGCGCTGGCGGCGGGCGCGGTGGGATTCATTCCCAAGCCCATCGGCGGCGACTTCGTCCAACTGGTCGAGGAGTACCTGCACGGCAAGGTGGACGAACTCGAAAACGCCGAGGAATACCTGCGCGAGTATCAGCAGGAACTGGCGGAAAAGATCGAAGATAAGATTCGTCTGCTCACGAACACGGTCGAGCGCAACAAATACCTGCTCCAGCAGAACCAAAAGATGTTTGCCATGCTCGAACGGCGTCACAAACTGTTGGAAACCGCCGCGCGCGTCGGGCAGATGGTCACCTCCATTCTGGATTTGAACGACCTGCTGAGGCACACGGTCAACATCATTTGCAGCGAGTTTGATTTCTATTATTCCGGCATCTTTTTGATTTCGGACGACCACCAATGGGCGGTCCTGCGCGCGGGCTATGCCGCTGCCGGGAGAAGGATGCTCGATACCCATTACCGCCTGCCGGTGGATGACAAGTCCATGATTGGACGCGCAATCCTGACCCAGCAGGCTCAAATCGCTCTGGATGTTGCTGGAGAGGAATCGCGCTTCAAGAATCCGTTTTTGCCGGATACCCGCTCCGAAATGGCTCTGCCGCTGACGGTGAACTCCGTCTCGCTTGGCGCGGTAACGGTGCAAAGCGACAAGCTCAACGCCTTCAGTGAGGAGGATGTCACGTCCCTGCAAGCGATGGCAGACCAGATTGCGATTGCCATCAATAACGCCAAACTGATGAAGGAACTCGAACTGGCGAACGCCGAACTGCTGCGGACCAAGACCTACGAAGCCATCGCCACCGCCACCGGCGAAGCCATCCACTGGGTGGGGAACAAAGCCGCGCCGATTCCGGGGAGCGTCAGCCGTGTGCGTGAAGATGTGCGCTATTTGATCGCGCTGCTCTCGCGGTTGGATGAATCGGCGTTGGACAATGTCTCGCTGCGAGCCGCAGCCCGAACGGTCAGGGAAGAGGCGCAAGCGCTGGGCATTGACCTGAAACAGATTCTCGCGGAAATGTCCGCCATGAAGCCGAACCGTTTGCAGGCGCTGGTCAGCGTCGAATCGTTGATGGAGGATTTGGACATCGTCGAGAACAGCGCGAACACCATCCTCGAAATCAAGGAAGGCTTGATCGGTCCCGCGCGCCAGCGGAACGACGAAAACATCTCGCTGAAGGAGATGATCGCCGGGACGGTCGGCAGCATGGGGCTGCCCGATGACGTGGTCGAGATGGGCTGGGCGGAAGACCTGCCGGTGGTCCGTGCAGATGCGCGGCAGTTGGAGCAGGTGTTCAACAACCTCATCAAGAATGCGTGGGAAGCGTTGAGCCACGCGCAGGTTTCCACACCGAAGATTTACATTGTGGGCGCGCGGGACGAAGACCCGAACTTCGTGCAGGTGATGGTCAAGGATAACGGTCCCGGCATCCCGAAGGAGATTCAGGAGAAGGTCTGGGTGTCGTTCTTCACCACCAAAGGCGGAAAGGGCGGCACGGGCTTGGGGCTTTCGGCTGTGATGCAAATTGTGAATCAGCACGGCGGAAGGATTTGGCTGGAAAGCCAGCCGGGCAAAGGCGCGGCGTTTTACGTGCGCTTGCCTGCTGCGAAGTAACGCGAAATTATTTCGCGGAGTCCGAAGTTTGGAGTCAAGCGGCTTGCCGCTGTAAACACGGGAGCAAGTGCTGCCGCGCGGCGCTCCCTGAGTCCGAAGTTTGGAGTCAAGCGGCTTGCCGCTGTAAACACGGGAGCAAGCGCTGCCGCGCGGCGCTCCCTGAGTCCATAATTATTTTGGAGGCATTCATGACGATCGTACTTTTGGTGGACGACGAGAAATTGATCCAGCGCAGTTTGGAGAAGACTCTTCTGCGGGCAGGTTTCGACGTGCTGACCGCATCGGACTGCAAGGACGGAAGCGAGGTCTTTGCACAAAACGCCGCCGCAGTGGATATCGCCGTGCTGGACTTGAATATGCCCGGCTTCGACGGCGCCCCCAAGCCCGATGCGGGCTTCGACCTGCTGGCTGAATTGAAGAAGGAAAAGCCTGCCCTGCCGGTGGTCATCCTGACGGCATACGATGAAGTAAATAAAGCCAGAGAAGCCGTTGCGCGCGGCGCGAATGCGTTCTTTGTCAAAGGGCGCGAGCAGGGGCTGGTGGAGTTGATCCGAAAGATTCTGGGATCGTAATGGCGTAATGCGTTATTCGTAAATCGAAAATCAAAAATCGAAAATCGAAAATCGTAAAGAGGAACTTATGACCAATCACGTCGAACGACACGCGAAATTATTGAAAGCCTCGGCGCGCGCCGCCAGGAACATCACCACCATCCTGGACCCGTACGAACTCTTCCAGCGCACCGTGGATATTATCTGCGACGAATTCGGTTTCTACTACGCGGGCGTCTTCCTCGTGGACGAGACCAACCAGTACGCCGTCCTCCGCGCAGGACGCGGCGAACCAGGACGCGCCATGCTGCGCGAGGGTCACCGCCTTGCCATCGGCGGCAACTCGATGATCGGCGCGTGCATCGCCAACAAAAAGGGACGCATCGCGCTCGATGTGGGCGAAGAGGCGGTCTTCTTCGAGAATCCGCACCTGCCCGGGACGCGCTCCGAGATGGCGCTTCCGCTCATTATTGCGGAGGATGTCATTGGCGCGCTCACGGTTCAGTCCACCGAAGAGGCGGCGTTTCATGAAGAAGATATTGACGCCCTGCAAACGATGGCGGACCAACTTGCGGTGGCGATCCAAAACTCCAAACTGCATCGTCAGGAAGAACGCCGCTCGCGCCTGCTCAGAGCTGCCAACCGGGTCGGCAAAGAAGCCGCTTCGATTCTTGACCTTGACCAACTCCTGCCGCAGACGGTGAACATCATCTGCGAAGCCTACGGTTTGTATTATGCGGGGGTGTTCCTGCTCGATGAAAAAGCCGAATACGCTGTGCTGCGCGCAGGCTACGGCAAGGCGGGCAAAGCCATGCTGGCGGAGGGTCACAAACTGCGCGTCGGCACCGATTCGATGATCGGCGCGTGCATTGCCATGGGCGAGGCGCGCATCGCGCTCGACGTGGGCGAGGAGCGCGTGCATTTCAAGAACCCGCACCTGCCGCATACCCGTTCCGAGATGGCGCTTCCGCTCATCTACGGCGGGCGGACGCTTGGCGCAGTGACCATTCAATCTTCCGAAGAGCGCGCCTTCAGCGAAGACGACATCACCACGCTGCTGACGATGGCGGAGCATCTGGCGGTTGCGATTAACAACGCGCGCCTGATCGAAGAACTCAAGGAAGCGCACAACGAAATTCTGCGCAACAAGGTCTTTGAAGCGCTCACCACCGCCTCGACCGAAGCCATTCATTGGATCGGCAACAAGACGCTTCCCATCTCGCTGACGGTTGCCCGCCTGCGCGAAGAGATCGCCGACGGCAAAGTGGATATCGACTCCCTGCGCGAAGACCTCGACATGATCTCCGAAAGCGCGGCGCAAATCATCCAGGTCAAGGAACAGCTTATCGGCGCAGTGCGCGAAATGAAGCCGCGCCCCGTCCTCTTTGCCGATGTGCTTCGGACGGCGGCGCTCCAGCGCAGCATTGCGCCCGAAGCCATCCAGGTGGCGATTGACCCCGAAGCCGCCTACGTGGTCGCGGATTCGACTCAACTCACGCGCGCGGTGGGCAACATTTTGCAGAACGCCGCCGAAGCGGGCGCAAAGTCCATCAGGGTGCGCGTGCATCCCACCGAGGAACGCAGCATGTTGGAGATTGACATCGAAGACGACGGCGCAGGCATGAACGAAGAGACCATGCGCAAGGTCTGGTCGCCGTTCTTCACCACACGCGGCGCCTCGCATCATGGTTTGGGTCTGCCCGCTGCGATGCACGTCGTTTCGCAATCACAGGGACGCATTGCCCTCGTCAGCGAGCAGGGTCGGGGGACAACCGTCGCCTTGTTCATGCCCCGGGGTCGCGTGACCAGTTCCGAGGTCCAGCCGGGAAGCGTGAAGAACCTCCTGTTGATTGACGATAACGACGATTGGTCGAATCTGCTCGGAGAACTCCTCAAGGGTACAAAGGTCAAACTGACTCAATCCACCGATTTGAAGAAGTTCCCGCCCGCCGATTTGATTCTCGTGGATGAACACATCGCCTCGCTTCCGCTGACCGATGTGCTGGCAGCCCTCTCAAAAGCCGGACTCGCCCCGAAGACGGTCATCCTCACTTCTGCCATCAACCCTGAGCGCGTGACCCAATACCTGCGCGACGGTTTGAAGGATGTGACCGTCAAACCGTATTCAGCCGGGGAAGTGAGTGAGTTGTTGAAGTGAAAATAAAGTTCTGACAGGTTTCCAAAACCTGTCAGAACTGAAAGAGACTTATGAGACCAAGATGGCGTAAGGTTCTGCACGATCTCTGGGACAGCAAACTGCGCACCCTGCTGGTGGTGTTTTCCATCGCGGTGGGCGTGTTCTCGATTGGCGTGATCTCCGGCGCGTATGTGATCATCTCCAACGACATGAGCGTTTCATACGCGGCGAACAATCCGTCCAACGTGGAACTGCGGACGGCGAACTTCGATGAGGACATCCTGGTATCCATCGAGAACACGCGCGGCGTGAAGGATGCCGAAGCGCGGCGCGTGTTCAACATCCGCGTGCGCGCGGCGGGTACCGAAAAATGGACAACGCTCGACATGGTGGCGTTCGACGATTTCGAGACCAATAACATCAACCTGCTGACACCCCTGCAGGGCAAAGCCGCGCCCGATAAGCGCGAAGTGGTGCTCGAACGCGACGCGCTCAACGACATCGCCGTCGAAGTGGGCGGTATGCTCGAATTCCAACTGCCGGACGGTTCCATCAAGACCATGCCTGTCGTCGGTGTGGTGCAGGATACGGCGATGGGCGCGGGCGATTTTCTGGCGTCGCCGTATGCCTACATCACGATGAGTTCACTTCAGTACCTGCGCCAGCCGGAGTCGTTCAATCGCGCCTATGTGACCGTTGAAACCGGCGGCGGCGACATCTTTCACATCCGCGAGGTGGGCGCGGAGTTGAAGGATAAACTCGATAAAAACGGCACGCTCGTCATCCGTACGCGCTTCGCCGAGACGTACGAACATCCGCTGGCGAGCACGGTCAACGCCATTTTGGGGATTCTGATGGCGCTGGGGATTTTGATCGTGTTCCTGTCGAGTTCGTTGATCGCCAACACATTGAGCGCGCTGCTCAACCAGCATTTGCGCCACATTGGCGTTATCAAACTGGTGGGCGGACGCAGGCAGCAGGTCTTCACCATGTACATCACGCTCATCATGTCGTTCGCGGCGCTGGCGCTGCTCATTGCCGTTCCGCTCGGCGGTCAGGGCGCGTATGGGCTGGCGCTCTTCATTGCGAACGAGTTGAATTTCAACATCCTCGGCTATCGCATCGTCCCGGCTGCGCTGCTGAT
The DNA here is from genome assembly GCA_024434165.1 of Chloroflexota bacterium. GTDB lineage: Bacteria > Chloroflexota > Anaerolineae > Anaerolineales > Villigracilaceae > Villigracilis. The sequence goes on from QMIW01000086.1 coordinate 10,929, forward strand.
TCAGGTTGCGGTGGGGCTGCTTGTTCCGCTCATCGCAGGGCTTGCGCCCGTGCTCAATGGCTCGAACATCACCGTCCTGCGCGCCCTGAGCAACGACCTGACCGGCGACGAGAGCAAACCCCATGCCGGTCAGCAGGAACGCGTGAACTGGTTCGACTGGACGCTCGTACGCATCACCCGCATCCTTGCCGCGCGCGGGATTCACTTCCCGCGTCCGTTCATCATTTCCCTGCGGAACACGTTCCGCAGGCGCGGGCGTTTGGCGTTGACCCTCTTCACTCTGACCATGGGCGGGGCGATCTTTATTGCGGTGTTCAACGTCCGCACCACGCTGCACAATTACATCAGCGCAATCGGAAAATATTTTGCCGCCGATGTTTCGCTCGATTTCGACGAACCGTACCGCCTGAGCGAGATGAAACGCGCGGTGATGGACGTGGGCGGTGTGACCAGCGTGGAAGGCTGGCAGTTCGTCAGCGGGGAACTGCTCGACGAGAACGGCGAGGTGCTGGAGAATATCAACATCTTCGGTCCGCCCGCAGACAGCGAATTGATCGAACCCTTGCTGGTGGCGGGACGCTGGATTCGCTCCGACGACGCCCGCAAACTGGCGTTGAGCGAAGCCTCCTACGGTTATTTCCCGAATCTCGAACCCGGAGACCGCGTCACGTTGAAAATTGACGGGCGCGAGGAGGATTGGGAAGTGGTCGGCATCTTCAAATTCGTAGACCGCGAAGGCGTGCTGGCGTATGCTCCCTACGAATACATTTCGGAGTTGAACAATCTGGCGAACCGTTCCTACTCCTACCGCCTCGTGACCGACCGGCACGACCGGGCATACCAGGATGCGAAGGCGGAGGAGTTGGATAAATACCTGCGGGATAAAGGGTACAAAGTTCGTTCTGCGGAAGCGGGCAGCGCCTCATTGGATGTGGCGGTGGAAAGCCTGGATACGCTGGTGGTGTTCCTGCTCATCATGGCGATTCTGACGGCAATCGTCGGCGCGATGGGCTTGACCGGCACGATGGGCATGAACGTGCTGGAGCGCACCCGCGAGATCGGCATCATGCGCGCCATCGGCGCCGATGACCGCGCCGTGATGCGGACGGTGATCGCCGAGGGATTCGTCATCGGCGTCATTTCGTTCCTGCTGGCAATTGTGCTTTCAATCCCGTTCACCTATTTGCTGTCCACCATCGTGAGTCTGGCGGTCTTCGAGACGCCCATAGACGTGGTCTTCACTTTTACCGGCTATGCCATCTGGCTTGGGCTTGTCTTATTGCTTTCCGTGCTGGGTTCTGTTTTGCCTGCGCGCAGCGCGGCGAGACTCACCATCCGCGAAGTGCTGGCGTATGAGTAAAAACTGGCAGGTAAATGGTAATTGTGTAATTGGTAATTCAATCGAAAATCGAAAATCAAAGAAGGTTTCCATGAAAAAAAATATCCTGTTGCTTGTTTCCCTGTTTGCCGTTCTTGCCGTGCTTTTGGGTGCGTGCGGCGCGCAGCCCACGGCAGCGCCCGAAGCGGTGGAGGAAACGCCTGCCTCGGATGAAGTCGTTGCCGAGGGGCGGCTCGAACCCGTGCGCGGGACGAATTTGACCTTTCAAGCGCGCGGCGTGGTGGAGGAAGTGCTCGTGAAGGCGGGGGACGCCGTCAGCGAGGGCGATGTTTTGGTCCGGCTGGCAAATGCGGGGGCGGCTGAAGCGCAGGTCCTCCAGGCGCAGAATGCCTACGACCTCCTCCTCCGCAATGAGAGCGGCGACCGCGCCAAACTCTGGAATGCGTACATGCAAGCCCAAATCGTCCGCGCCGAAGCGGAGAAGGAATGGGAAAACCTCGATGTGGATGCCATCGAAGACCGGATCGAAGAACTCGAAGGCGACATCGAAGACCTCAAGGAGGAACTGCAGGATGCGCAGGATGAGTTCGACAAGTACAAGAACCTCGATGAGGAAAACTCCAGGCGCAAAACGGCTGAAGACGACCTCGAAGCCGCGCAGGAAGACTTGAACGACAAGGTGCGCGAATTGGAGGAGGAAATTCGCAAGCGCGATGAGGTCAAAGCCGCATACGATGCCGCCCTTGCCGCCGAAGCCGAAGCGAAATACCAATATGAAATCAGCCTCGACGGACCCAATGCCGACCAGCTCGCGCTCGCCAAAGCCAACCTCGATGCCGCGAAGGATGCGCTTGCCAATTACGTCATCACCGCTCCGTTCAGCGGCGTGGTGGCGGATGTGAACGTCAAGGTTGGAGAGCAGGTCGGCACCGAGACCCGCGCCGTCAGCCTTGCCGATTTCAGCGGGTGGATCGTCGAAACCACCGACGTGACCGAGCTGGAAGTGGTGAAACTGAGCGTCGGTCAGAGCGTTACCATCATCCCCGATGCGCTGCCGGATCTCGAACTGACCGGCGTTGTCACCGAAATCAGCAGCGTCTTCACCCAGTCCAGCGGCGACATCCTCTACACCGTCCGCATTCGTGTGGAGGGCTCCGACCCGCGCCTCAAGTGGGGCATGACGGTCGAAACCATTTTTAGAACAGGTGAGTGATTGAAATCGGCGCGAAAAAATGCCATAATACGATTGCTCCGATAAAGAGCAAAGTCACGCGAAAGCGTGACGGCGCAAAGCCCTTGACCTAAAGCTGAACTGAGCCAGGGTAGCGAGGGTTGCCGATAAAAGCAAAATCACGCGAAAGCGTGACGGCGCAAAGTCAGAGCGTCTAAAATCACGCCCCGCGTGATCATGACCGACCGACTGCCGAAAGGCAAACCCGGGGAAACCCGGGGACGCAAAGTCATGGGTCTAAAACCGCGATTATTTTGTGGTCAGGATCGCCAGACTGCCGAAGAGCAAACCTTTATGCAGGGATGATTATCGTCATCCCTGCCTGGTTTTAAGACAGACCGCCTCCGACTCCGCCGGGAGTTGACCGGCGGTTTATGGGTATAATCGCCCTCATGGCAAAACCCTCCTCTCGCGCGCTCGACCCCGAATCCAAGCCCGACGACCGCGTAGATAACGCCCTGCGTCCCAAAAAACTGGCGGATGTCATCGGGCAGGACCAGGTCAAGGAAAACCTCTCCATTTTGATTGACGCGGCAAAGCACCGCGGCGAGGCGTTGGATCACGTTCTGTTCTACGGTCCGCCCGGCTTGGGGAAGACCACGTTCGCGCATGTGCTCGGCAACGAGATGGGAGTCAACGTCAAAGTGACGGCGGGTCCTGCCATCGAGCGCGCCGGCGACCTTGCCGCCATCCTCACCAACTTGCGGGCGGGCGACGTGCTGTTCATTGACGAAGTGCACCGCCTCGGTCGCGCTGTGGAAGAGGTGCTTTATCCCGCCATGGAGGATTTTGCGCTGGATATTGTCATCGGCAAGGGACCCTCGGCGCGCTCCATCCGCCTGAAACTGCCGCGCTTCACCGTCGTTGGGGCGACGACCCGCCTGGCGCTGGTGACGGCTCCGCTGAGAGCACGTTTTGGCGCGGTCTACCGCCTGGATTACTACGATATCGAAGCGATGCAAAACATCGTCCGCCGCGCGGCGGAAATGCTCAAGGTCAGGGCGGATGCGAGCGGTGTGGAGGAAGTTGCCCGCCGCGCGCGCGGGACTCCGCGTATTGCCCTGCGTCTCCTGCGCCGTGTCCGCGACTTTGCCCAGGTCCGTGCGGATGGAATCATCACGCAAAAGGTTGCGAAAGAGGCGCTCGATCTTTTGCAAGTGGATCCGCTCGGCTTGGACGATGTGGACCGCCGCGTGCTGAAGACCATCATCGAAAAATACAGCGGCGGACCGGTGGGCTTGAACACCATCGCCGCATCCATCAGCGAAGAGCAGGATACCATCATGGATGTGGTCGAGCCGTATTTGCTTCAACTCGGTTTTCTCGACAGGACCCCGCAAGGGCGCGTGGCGACCAAATCCGCGTATGAGCATTTGGGGTATGCCTATACGGAGGAAGGTCAGCCGAGGCTGTTGTGACACGTCATTGCGAGCGGTAGCGAAGCAATCTCCCCCTTTAACCATAAGATTGCTTCGCCACTCGCCCCGCTTCGCGGGGTTCGGGCTCGCAATGACATAAGGCGCTTTATGGAATCCCTCTCCCGTTACCTCATGCTCTTTGGCATCCTCCTCTTCCTTATCGGCGGAGGAGTGTATCTGGCTGCGAAATTCGGCATTCCGCTGGGACGCCTGCCCGGCGACATCCGCATCGAAGGAGAGAATGGGTCGTTCTATTTCCCCATCACAACTTCGATTTTGATTTCGGTGATTTTGACGGTCATCTTGAATCTCATTTCCCGCTTTTTGAATAAGTAAACATTGAAGACATCCGACTTCGACTACCGTCTCCCGAATCCTCCATCGCGCGGCTCGGGGTATAATTGCCGTATTGTGAAAGGTGTTTTATGGCCGCCCCGCGTTTGATTACTCCTGGTGGCAAAACCATCGAACTTTCGCCAGAGGTCTATAAGCAAATTCAAAAGATTTTGCGCGCAAACAGGACTCGCGCGCAAAGACTGGCTCATATCGACTCCATGTATGGCAAGTATGCCGGAAAGAAATCTTTGACTCAGGCTTTGCTGAAGGAACGCAAGGCGGATTTGGCGCGTGAAGAAGCCAAAATAAGGCGTCTAAAAGGATAGCAAATCCAGTATGTAACCCGAGTTGCTGCCTTGGTTTCAAGAGGCTTCCCTCACCCCAAACAAGGTTATATCTTCCGGGATGACTTCCCCCTCTCCCGATGGGAGAGGGCAG
>QMIW01000087.1 GCA_024434165.1 Chloroflexota bacterium
CCCGGCGCAAGATTCTCTGGAAATCGCCGCCGAAGACGGCGGCGTGAGCGTCGTCATGTACGGTAGAGAATGTTTTTGAATTATCCACCGGCGCTGTACAACCGCCTGTAAATCACAAAGATCTCATAAATAAACCTTATGTAATTGCGCGTTTCCTCGAAACGTATGCTTTCCAGGAACAGGTCGGGGTCGTCTCCGGCGAGCTGCTTCCACTCGAGCGCGTTGCCGGGACCGCCGTTATACGCCGCCAATGCGGCATACGTATCGCCGTTGAAAAGACCCCGGTTCTTGCCGAGATAATACGTCCCAAACAGGATGCTGACGTACGGGCGGTATAGGTCGTTTTCCGTATAGCCGATCGGTTTTCCAAGTTCCGAGGCGATCTGCGCTCCGGTGGCGGGGATGATCTGCATCAAACCGCGCGCACCCGCACCCGAACTGACAAACCCCTCGAAGAGGCTTTCCTGCCGAATGACGCTGAAAATGAACAACGGGTCGAACCCGTTTTTCTGCGCTTCGGGGATGACCAGTTCCGGGTAATACAACCCATAGCGGATATGACTGAAATATGCGGGCGCCATCATGGATTCGGCGTGTTCGTCCAGCCCGGCGATGGTCAGCACCTGGCGCGCCGCGAAGATGGCGGAACGGTACAAACCCAAATCCAGCAGGTGATTGGTAAGCCGGTAACTGCCGACGGCATCCAGGCTGGTTTCCAGTTCTTCGCGCAAATCCTCGAACTCAGCCTTTGCTTCTTCATACATGCCCAACGCCCAATATTCCCCGCCGCGAATCACGCGCGGATCCGCGGCGAGCGGACCGAGTCCGCTCAAATCCACGTCGTCGCCGAGGTTGAAGGTCAGGCGCATCCAGGCATCGGCATCGGCGCGCTCCTGCGCGAGGTTGACGGTAAGGTTCACGGATGCCCCCGCTTCGAAGGGAGCGCGTTCCACCAGCAGGTCGCGCGCGCGTTCGCTGTAATACCCGCCGGGGTTGAGGTTTTGACCCTCGCGCCAGGCATCCGCCGCGGCGGTGAAATCGCCGAGTTTCTGCTGCGATTTACCGATCCACAACATCGCGCGCGAACGGTCGGCTGGGGAACTGGAAAGCGCCAGACTGCGTTTGAACGCATCCAGCGCGAATTGATAGCTGCCCCGGCGGTAATCCACCACGCCGATCAGGAACGCGGCGTACGAAGCTTGCTGCGACCCCGGGTATTCAAGGGTCACACGCGACCAGGTTTCGATGGCTTTGTCGTACTGCCCGTCGCGTTCGTAGATGCGCGCCGCGCTCATCAGGTAATCTGCGGCGAGCGAGTTGGCGGGCGAAATGCGCACGAATTCCAGCAGCGTCTCTGCGGCTTTGTTGTAATCCCCCTTTTGCGCCCATTCGATGAAAGCCTTCTCGCCCCAGGCATCGCCCCAGCGCGGGTGCGCCGAAAAATTGGAGATGAAGATCTCGTAATCAATCAGGGCTTCGTCGTACTGGCTCAAATTGCTTTTGGAAAGCGCACGGTAGTAATACGCCGTCCCATCGTTGCCGGTGGGGTTGATTTGGAGATAACGGTCGAAGGCGGCAATCGCGACGGCATACTGCCCTGCAAAATAATCCACCAGTCCGCGGTCCAATTCGCTGACTGTGCCGCCCGCATCCAACAGCGCCACCAGGCTGAGATAGGAATAATAGGAGAGCGGATAATTTTCCACGGCGAATTTGAACTTTTCGAGCGCCGCCTCGTTCTGACCCTGGAGTTGGTTCACCAACCCGGCTTCGTACAACGCCTGAGCCTTGACGTAATCGCTCCCGGCGCGCGCCGCGATGCCGTCGTACAACGCCAGCGCTTCGTTGTAATTGCCCAGTTTCGCCTGCGTCCCCGCGATCTTTAGGTCCAGCGTCACATCGTCTCCCAAAGCGGGCGCCTGGACGGCGGCTGTATAAGCGGATAATGCCTCCGCGTAGTTGTTTGCGTTGAAGAGCGCATCGCCGCGCAGTTCCTGCACGTACGCATCCAGATAGCCCGGGCGCAGGACGAGATACGTCTGCCACGAGTCTGCGGCGGCGGGATAGTTTTCCAGCCTGTAGTAGACGAATCCCTGAAGGAAGTGCGCATACGGGAACTGCGGCGACTGGGGGTATTCCGTGATGAGCGTTTGGAGAGCCGCCAGCGTTTCGTTGTACCGTCCCTGGGCGTAGTAGATGCGCGCCTCGCCCCACTTAGCCGCCGCGCGAATCAACGGGTCGGGCGAATCCTGCAACGCCACCTGGTATTGCAGAAGCGCGGCGTCGTAATCTCCATGAAAGAAGGCGGTATCGCCCACGCCGACGCGCGCCGTTGGCAGGGGCGTCGGCGTGATGGTGGGGGTGAACGTCGCTTCGGGGGTGGGGGAAAGGCTGGGAGTCACCGTCCAGCCGGGGGGGATGGTGGGGAAATTTTCCAGCGCAGAACAAGCCGTGATGGACAGGACAAGCCAAAGTCCAAGAAAGAGGCGCAGTTTTTTCATCCTGTTTTTATACTGGTAAATGGGGGGAGCGTCAAGCAAGGGATTTATTTTGTTTTCAGAATTTATTGTATTCGGGAAGGTGATGCACTATAATCTTTTCACAACCCATTCCAAGCCTTGCTTCGGATTTTTCAATTCGGGCAAGGCTATTAATAACTCGCCTTACGCAGTACCGCGAGATTCATCCCGCCTTCGTGGAGCAGCATGAATCCTCCGCGAGGACAAGTTGTTGCGGCACGAGTAAACTGCGTAACATGAGTTAATAATACAAAGGAGAGAAATGAACACACACCACAAAATCCATCGCCTGGCTCGGTTGATTTTGTCGAGCGCGCTGCTGCTCGCCGCGGCGGCGTGCACAGCGGAAGCCGGAACCGCCCCGGAAGAGGAGGGGCTGGTCACGTCCAGCGGATTTGCCTGCCCGGAACCGGACCCGCGCGTTGAATTCGAAAGCGAAACGCTTAACGTCTTTACATGGACCGAATACGTTCCGGCGGACATCCTCGATTGTTTCGGTTTGGTGTACGGCGTGGATGTGAACGTGGATTACTTCTCGTCCAACGAGGAGTTGTATTCCAAGATTTCGCTGGGCGAAGATATTGACCCCTACGACGTGGTGCACCCCAGCGATTACATGATCGGCGTGTTGATTCGAGAGGGCATCCTCGCGGAACTCGATGCGGAGAAACTGCCGAATTTATCGAACCTCGACCCGAACCTGACCGCCGCCTACGGCAATGCGGCGAATTATGTCGTGCCGTATCAGATGGGCACGCAAGCCATCATTTACAACAGCGATACAGTGGAGACCGCGCCGAACTCCTGGGCGGATTTGTGGAAGCCCGAATATGAAGGGCGCATCGTGGCGGTGGACGACAACCGCGTCATCATCGGGGCGGCGCTGTTGACGCTCGGCTACGACGTGAACGACACCGACCCCGCCCATCTCGAAGAGGCAAAGCAGAAACTGCTCGACCTGATGCCGAACATCCGCGTGTTCGACAGCGACAGCCCGAAGACCCCGCTGCTCGCCGGCGATGTGGATTTGGGCATCGTCTGGAACGGGGAAGCCTTCCTCGCCGCGCAGGAAAACCCCGCCTTCAAGTATGTGTTCCCCGAAGAAGGCTCGATCATCTTCTACGACGGCATGGCGATTCCCGTCACTGCGCCGCATCCCGATGCCGCGTATGCGTGGCTCAACTATCTCCTGCAGGGCGATACCAACTGGCTGACACTGGTGGATTATCCCTACACCAACCCGAACAAAGCCGCACTGGAATACGCAAAAACAAACCACCCCGATGTGTACGAAGCGTACATCTCTTCGCCCATCACCAACACGCCCGCCGAAATGTTCGCCAAGGGTCATGAAGTGATTGACCTCGGCGAAGCCCTGTTGTTGTACGATGAGATCTGGACGGAAATAAAACAATAAATGCGCTCCGTATTTTGGGAAGACAACCAGCTCAGGATGATTGACCAGCGCATCCTGCCGGCGCGCTTTGAACTTGTCTCGTTCCGCAGGCACGCAGATGTGGCGCAGGCGATTCGGGATATGGCGGTGCGCGGCGCGCCCGCCATTGGAGCGGCGGCAGCGTTTGGGCTTGCCCTCGCCGGGTACGAATCCGCTTCATCCTCGACCCGCGACCTGCTCGCCGACCTCCAGACCGCGGCGAACACCCTGAGAGCCGCCCGCCCGACGGCGGTCAATCTGGCGTGGGCGTTGGACCGCGTCCTCAACAAAGTCTCCAGCCTCCAATTTCCAAGCGCGGATGCGATCCGCCAATTCGTCCTCGAGGAAGCCCAGCGCATCGCGGACGAAGACGTGGAGATCAACAAACGCATGGCGGAGCATGGCGCGGCATTGATCAACGACGGCGATACGGTCATTCATCACTGCAACACGGGCGCGCTTGCCACCGTGGATTGGGGCACCGCGCTGGGAGTCATTCGCACGGCGCACGAGCAGGGCAAGCGGATTCACGTCCTTGTGGATGAGACCCGCCCGCGCCTGCAAGGGGCGCGCCTCACGGCGTGGGAACTGGAGCAATACGGCATTCCATACGAGATTATCAGCGACAACATGGCGGGTTACTTCCTGAAGGCGGGCAAAGTGCAGAAGTGCTTCGTCGGCTCGGACCGCACCGCCGCCAACGGCGATGTGGCGAACAAGATTGGCACGTACATGCTGGCGCTGGCGGCCTTCGATAACGGCGTGCCGTTCTATCCCGTCGTGCCGACCTCCACGATTGACCTTTCGCTCGCCAGCGGCGATTTGATTCCCATCGAGGAGCGGAATCCCGATGAAGTGCTCGATATCCAGTTCAAAGGGGAGCGGGCTGCGCCTGTCGAAGCGCAAGCCCGCAATCCCGCTTTCGATGTTACGCCCGCGCGTTTGGTCACCGCCATCGTCACCGAAAACGGCATTGCATACCCGCCGTTCGAGGAGAGTTTAAGGAAGGTTGTGCGATGACGGGAAGTATTTCGTTTATGGAAAATTCCCCCGCCAAAAACTTTACATCCGCAAAAGCCCGTGATAAACTTTTGCCCGTTCGTCATTCCAGCGCACTCGCAAGGGTGCGCCTTTTTCTGCGAGTTGCATCATGGACGTCTTACTGACAGGCTCTGTAGCCTACGATTACCTCATGACCTTCCCCGGTCACTTCAAGGAGCATATCCTGCCCGAACGCCTGGAATCCATCAGCCTTTCGTTCCTGGTGGAGTCCATGTCCAAACAGCGCGGCGGCATCGCGCCGAACATCGCCTACACCATGGCTCTGCTTGGGCGCAGACCGCGCGTCATGGCGACCGTCGGTGAGGATTTCGGAGACTACCGCGAATGGCTGGAAGCCAAAGGCGTGGATACCTCGCTGATGAAGGTCATCCCCGGCGTGTTCACCGCCTCGTTCTTTGCGACGACCGACCGGGCTTCCGCCCAGATCGCCTCCTTCTACCCGGGAGCGATGGCGCACTCCGCAACCCAATCCATCAAAGAGTTGGATAAAAAACCCGATCTGGTCATCGTCTCTCCCAGTTCGCCCGATGCGATGATGAAATTCCCCGCCGAATGCCGCGAACTGGGCATCCCGTATTTGTACGACCCCAGCCAGCAGGTATTGCGGCTCGAGGGTCACGAACTGGCGCGGGATATGGAAGGCGCGTACTTCCTGTTCTGCAACGACTATGAGTTCGGCTTGATCTCGAAGAAGACCGGCTGGAGCCTCGACCAGATCCTCGAACACGTCAAAGTGTTGGTCATCACGCGCGGCAAGGACGGCGCGGACCTGTATTCCGACGGCACATCGGTTCACATTCCCACCGTGCCGGAAGACGAGGTCGTTGACCCAACGGGGGTCGGTGACGCCTTTCGCGGCGGATTCCTGGCGGGCTACTCGCACGGCTTCGACTGGAAACTATGCGGCGAGATCGGTTCGCTCTCCGCGGTGTACTGCCTCGAACAGCGCGGCACCCAGAACCATTCCTACACCCGCGGGGAATTCGTCCGGCGCTTCCGCAAGCATTTCGACGACGGGGGGAAGCTGGACGCGTTGTTGAAGTAAAACGTAATGCGGAATTTATTCCGCAGCCAAAAGCGCGAAATAAACATCGCGATACAAGATTAAAGGAGTAACAATGAGCAATTACGATATTAAAGACATCAACCAGGCGGAGGGCGGACGCCGCCGCATTGACTGGGCGGAGCGCGAAATGCCCGTCCTGCGTATGATCCGCGAGCGTTTCAAGAAGGAAAAACCGCTCAAGGGTCTGCGCGTTTCCGCCTGTCTGCATGTGACCACCGAGACCGCCAACCTGATGCGCACCCTGCACGAAGGCGGCGCGGACATCGTCCTGACCGCGTCCAACCCGCTTTCCACACAAGACGACGTGGCGGCGGCGCTGGTCAACCAGTACGAAATCCCCACCTTTGCCATCAAAGGCGAAGACAACGTCACCTACTACAAGCACATCCGCGCCGCGCTGGAGCACCAGCCGCACATGACCATGGACGACGGCGCCGACCTTGTGTCCTCCCTGTTCTTCATCGAAATGGGGCGCTTCGAGAAACTCGAACCCTCCCTCGCGGCATGGGCGAAGGGACTCAAGGACGAGGAACGCAAGCAGATGCTGAAGAACGTCATCGGCGGCACCGAAGAGACCACCACCGGCGTCATCCGCCTCAAGGCGATGGAAAAGGACGGCGTCTTGAAGTTCCCCGTCATTGCCGTGAACGATGCGATGACCAAACACCTCTTCGACAACCGCTACGGCACGGGTCAATCCACCGTGGACGGCATCATCCGCGCGACGAACGTCCTGCTGGCTGGAAAGATTTTCGTGGTGGCAGGCTACGGCTGGTGCGGACGCGGTCTCGCCTCCCGCGCGCGGGGCATGGGCGCGCACGTCATCGTCACCGAGGTGGACCCGCTCAAAGCGTTGGAAGCGGTCATGGATGGGTATCAGGTGATGCCGATGATCGAAGCGGCAAAGATCGGCGACATCTTCTGCACCGTCACCGGCGACCTGAACGTGATTGACGGGAGCCATTTCGAGGTCATGAAAGACGGCGCGATCGTTGCCAACTCCGGTCACTTCAACGTGGAGATCAACATTCCCGCCCTGAAGAAGATGAGCAAGGGCGAGCCGAACCTCGTCCGCCCGTTTGTGGAGCAGTACACCACCAGGGACGGACGCAAGATCAACATCCTCGGCGAGGGCCGCCTGATCAACCTCGCCTCCGCCGAAGGGCATCCCGCCTCGGTGATGGATATGTCCTTTGCCAACCAGGCGCTTTCCGCCGAATACATGGCGAAGAACGCCGATAAACTCGAAAAGAAAGTGTACTCCGTCCCCGCCGAGATTGACGCCGAGATCGCCCGCCTCAAACTCGAAGCCATGGGCGTGAAGATTGACATCCTCACCGACGAGCAGCTGCACTACCTCAACTCGTGGGAAGAAGGAACATAGGCGATTTACGATTGTAGATTGACGACATCGTACTCGTAGAGTATTGAGCCCCGTGTGCTGAGCCGACGCCGAAGCATCATGGGGCTTTTTTATTTTTCCATAATGCCGCGGTTTATTAACGTCTCCAAATAGACCGCCTGCTTTTTCCCGACCAGTTTTGCAAGCCGCGGCGCTTCAAAGATGAGCTGCTTTATTTTCCGCAGCGGATATACCAGACATTCCGTTTCCGTTTTCAAATCCTCGAACACCACCAGGCACACCCACGCCTCCGGCATATCCAAAATGGGATCGCGGCGTTCGGGCGAGTCCTGAAACGTCCACGAGAGACCGTAGCGATTGGCGGCGGAGCGTCTTTGGGTTTTTACTGCGACCTCGATTTCGTTGACCTTCAAATCCGCCGCCCAGGACTTGCGCTTCGCTTCATACACGCCGTAATCTGGTCCTGTGACCTGACATCCCCTGCCCTCGAAGAGAATTCGCACCGCCTCTTCGCCGAGTTTGGAGACAAAGTGGTCGTCGCGTATTTTCTCCTTCGCGGCTTGGTTGCTGTCGCGGTAGTCAACGGTTTCCGTCACGGCTGCGGCGAACGCGGATGCGCGCTCTTTGACGTCTTCCGGGATGAGGATGGTCTGCGCGGATTTGAAGGTGGGCATGGTCTCCGAATTATACAAAACAAACAGCCCTGTGGAAGAGTTTTTCCACAGGGCTGTTACATTCAGGACGGCTTGACTACGGACAAACGATGGTGACTTCCTTTGTAACGGATTTGCCAGCCGAGTTGTAGGCTTCCACGCCCAACTTCATGGGGGTTCCTGCCGGGAAGGGCAGCGGCGGAATCGCGTAAGAGGTGGTGTTGGCGCCAACGGTGGCGAAGAGCGCATTGTTCATGTAAATATTGAACCCGGTCTCGTTGTTGGATTTATCCTCCCAGTTGATGGTGCCCGTGTACTGATACGTTGGGGGAGGATTGATCGGAATGCAGACCTTGTTGGCGGTCAGGTTGTCCACAGCGGCGGGCGGCGCGAGCGTGGCGGTCGCTGTAGGGGTCGGCGTGGACGAAGGCGTTGGTGTGGGTGGGATGGCATATTCGGTCAATCCTGCCGTATTTCCACTGACAGTGGCGTATTGACCCCACAGCCAGCATGTCCCTGATTTTCCGGGGTTGTTGATGATCCAATAACCGGTGGCGGTGTTTTTTCCAACCACCGTCGCCGCCTGACCGACAAGCAGCGCGCCAATCAGGTCATATTGCGTGCCGGGACCGGTGCGGCAGTTCGTGTTCACGCTCACCGTCACCTGCGGCACAGATGGAGTCGGTGTGAACTCCGGCGTGGAAGTAAATGCGGGCGTTTCACTCGCCGGGAGCGGGGAGGGGGTGTTGCTGGGAGCGCTGAGCGCCGTGACGGTCAGCGCCACATCCGGCGTCCCGGTGACTTGAGCGTCTTCGTTTGGCAGGTTGCAGGCGGAAAGCGCGGCAATCAGGAAGACGCTCGTGATGAACGTCAGAATTTTTTTGGACATGTTCTCTCTCCTTTACGAATCCATTATGACATAAGATGAAGAGAGGTCAAGCCGGGAAAGGCATGATATTGGTACTATTCGGGTCCGCCAAATACCCCTTTAGCGGTGCGTTCTTCTGCTGATTGCCGCCTCAAGGAAGAAATGGATTATCCTGTTTCCAAAAACGCCGAAACCGGTTCAATGGATCAGGCGCGTGTGGTGTTAACCGTCTGCCTGTTCAGGGGTACAGGTGGATGTGCGCACACAGCCTGTTCTCGGTGTTTTCTGGGGGTCAATCCGCTCGCCCCGCGAGCGCAGGCGGGGTGCACGCTTTGTTGAGCGCCTGCCCGATTAAGAAGAATCGTTTTTGAAACGTTTGATTCGATTTTGAATATCAGATAATACGCCCTTAATTTCCGCCAAATCACTTTCATTTACATACTGGGATAGCTCACTCAACAAGGCGGCACATTCGGCTGATAATCGTGAAGCAAAATTGCAATGTCGTTTTCATAAATCCCCACTCTGCAAAATTACCCTGTCGGTACAGAGACGGCAAAGCGTATAACTTCAGCAATAATAATCCTTCGACGGTCGCTAACGGGATATTGCGATCCAGAAATCTCTCGACCTTCGAATATTGACTGTGGGCTTTTTTAAACAATGGATTCTGGGCGGGTAAAATATCAATCTGTAATTCGTGTAACTGGCTCGTACAAAATACATGTCCTGGCTGGCGATCTTCAATTCGGGCAACTTTTCCAAAGCCGAAACTGCCATGAGTACATCTAGATCCTGCGTGTTTCTGCCTTCAATGTCCCACACGTCAGGTACGCTGTGTTAGGCGGCTCTTGACCATACCGTAATAAAACTCTATTGAGCAAAACCTGCTTCCCGAAGTTTTTCCTTCTGGATACGAGTTAGAGACTGCACCATGTCCATATAGAAGCCGCCATCAATATCTGCCACAAATTGGTTGAGTATCTTTCGATAGGATATGAAAATCAGAACAGAACCTTGGGTATCACCTGCAACCCATTGAAACTTATCTTTTGAATATTGTACCCATCCAGACCATTGCGTTTCATTTTCTGTATTGGGGTAAGGTAGAAATCTGTCACCGAAAGATTGATAGGTTTCCTGTAAACTTTTGGCTGCTCTCCGCGCGTTGAGAGGATTTTTCAAACGAATCATTAATAACACCAATCTATCGGAAGTTGTTCCCCATGTCACTTTGACACAATCATGCAAGCACATGTCTGCTATCTCATTAGTAACATCATGAGGTCTTGAGAAATCTCCCCACTCCTTCATTTCATCAGGAGTAACAACTAAATCTTTCAATGCTAAGACTGAAATTGGGCAAGGGGAGAGTGCCAGCGCGGAATTATTCCCGATTTGCAACAAAAAGGCGAGAAGGATACATGAGACAAACATAATTTGCCGAATTTTGTTGTTCATAATTCCTTTTGATGACCGTGTCTCTCGCCTAACGGCTTGCGTTACTGGCGGGTGGGCGGGTGTGGAAAGTGCTTGGGAGCAGGAAAAACTCCAAGCGAGAAAAAATGCTTGAAAATGCCGCACGCCGCCGAAGGCGGCAGTCCCACCCGTCAAGTGCACGCTGTGTTGGACAGCATTTATTATGGACGCGGTGTTGCTGTGCCAGAGAACATCATTTCGCTTCCTGTGAGATCATATTCAAAAATAGTATATTCATTGTTGAGACCTACCCATTTCTCGCCTTCAAATCTAAGTTGGAAATTATCAATCCATGATTGAGGTCTTAATAGCATCTCATTTGTTGAAAGTAAAACTTGGGTTTGATTTGTTGATGAATCCCAGACAAAGATTGATGAAGATTCAACAAGAGTCTCGCCGCAACTTGCCACAGAAAAGGCTAGAAATTTACTGTCTGGAGACCAAATCATTTCCATAACACCAGAAACATCTATTTTAGTTTCTTTTCCGCTCATTATATTCCTAATCGTTACACCATCTCTGTTTACAGCATAATACTCGTTAGTGGGCGAAAACCTTATCTTCTTACCAGGAAAGTCGTTTCCATCCGAAGAAATAAAAGTAACCAAGGTTCCTGTTTCTAGGTGAAGGCGATAAAGCCCATAATCCCCACCCCCTGGAAAACATTGATTTCCACCGCCTGAATAGCCCATTACTTTACTGAAATAGAGAAATCTATTATCAGGACTCCATGCCAAGGGGGTAAATCTACCCATAACACCTTCAAGGCTTGGGTCAATAAAATCTGTAAAATCAAAAACCCACTTTACACCATTCTGATTTTGTACAATCAGGGTTTGATTTCTTTTATACCCGCAACTAATCGAAATCCATTTTCCGTCAGGTGAGATTTTTCCATAGCGGCTGGAATCAGTCTCGAATTCATCACACAAATTGCTAAACGCTTCTAATGTTGCTTCTGCATTCAAAGTTGCAACAGGGATAGTATGCGGAACGGGGGTGAGAATTTTAGTCGGTTCGGGCGTTTGTGATGGTGTTCGTGTTAAAGTTTTAGTCGGCAGCACAATCTTGCTTGGAGATGATTGAATAGTTGCAGTATGCGTAATTAAACTCTCGTTTTGCCTTGATACTGATGTGCAACCAGAGATGATTAGTAGAGTCAAAACAACAGACAAAAAAGATTTCATTGTGCGTCACTATACTTCGTTTGCTGCCCAACGGTTTGCGTTACCTGCGCTGGGGCGGGCAGCGAAACGCCGTCCGACTGGAAAAAGGCTGAGGCGTAGAAAACTGCTTGGAATCGCGCCAGAATCCCCAGCGTCAGGTGCACGCTGTGTTGGGCAGTTTTTTTATTGCAGACCGAAGAGTCCCCATCTGCCAACAGCAATAAACAATGAAAGCGCAAATAGGAACAAGTTCACTGGCAAAACTTTGTATTCCTTTAAGCGGATATGCCATCCTGCTGCCAGGATTTGGATGATGCAAAAACCGATGGCCGCCAACGGGGTCAGCCATGGGAAAATACCGGTGGGAATGGGCAATAGCATACCTGCTACACCCAGAAGCTGGCTTACCGCCACAAAACGTATATAACCATCGGATGACCTCCGCGCCCATTCCTGATTAGCACGAACCTTTTCAAGTCGAAAGAGCTTGCGGAATGCAGCCGAGCCGTAGATCCAAGATAGAAGAATCTGTATTACCCATAACGCTATATTCATAGAGAGACTCCTTTTGACGAGATACGCAAATCATAATCGACCACAATCTGGAGAGTCAATCATTTGACATTTGATACATTCGCTTAGCTCAAGACGCCCAAAGCAAGTTTACGAGTCTATCGGTGACCTGAAATTCGCCATGTGTTAGGCAAGAAACCACCCAACGGTTTGCGTTACCCGCGGATGGGCGGGAGGATGTGCCGCCGCTTTGCCGGAACCAACTTCGAGCCGCGCAAACTGCTTGAAAACGCGGCGACTCCCACCCGTCGGGTGCACGCCGTGTTGGGCGCCAATCTTTGCATCAGATCCAAGATAGGCTTAAGCCACTATCAGCCGGGCGCAATACCCTTCACAGCCCAGGCAACCGCAACATAGGAGCGCGGGCCATCTGGTTCTCCATCGATATATGCCAACCTTAGGGCATCGCGCAATCTAGCTCGCTCAGTATTGTTGAGAGTGGAAACATACTCGGCGTGGGGTCCATCCTTGCCAGCGTAAGGAGCCCAATAGTCATCAAACGATGCGAAATCCATGCGTATACTCAGAGCCAATTCAACCACATCACGGAAGCCGGCTGCCGCCCAAGCATTAGCCAATTCTCCAGGTCGGGTCATGGGGCGGGTGTAGTTGCGCGCCCGACGCTCGTTTGCTTTTGGGTCGAGCGCGGCTGCCGTATCGAAAAAGATCCGGTTAGCAACGAAGCCACCGCGGGCGTCCCAAATGGCTGCGCCAACTACTGCGCCTGGCCGGGCAACGCGCCGCATTTCAACAATGGCCTGCACTGCTCTAGGAACGAAGTGTAGCACGAGTAGCGATAGGACCCGGTCGAAGCTGTGATTTGAAAAGGGCAGGGTGCAAGCATCTCCGACTTGGAATGTGATTCGTGGATTCTGATTGTTGCGCGTGGCGTGCTCAATGTAGGCCGGCGAAAGATCTATGCCGCATAGTTGTTTTACCTGGCACTTCTCCATTAGGGCAGATTCGAGACTGCCTGTGCCGCAACCGACGTCAAGAACGCGTTCATCCTGAGCGCTGCCGACGAAATCAAGGAATGGTTTGGCAAGACGCCGACTCCATCGTCCCATTTGCAACTCATAACCGTTGCCGTCGGTCGCCATAAATGTTGAGGAAACAGTCATCGGTAAACTCCTCGGATTGTCTTACTCAAGAGACTTTAGTCAAAGTTGAAGCCTCATTCTATCCCATCCTTCGTCCGTGGCGCCCAACGGATTGCGTTACCTGCGCTGGGGCGGGGACGGCGAAGCCGTCCAGCCAGAAAAAGGCTCAGGCGTAGGAAACTGCTTGAAAATGGCGCACGCCGCCGAAGGCGGCAGTCCCACACGTCAGGTGCACGCTTTGTTGGCTGGCTTTTGTGCAAGACTCGCCGCCTGAAAAAAGACTCTGCCGCCAAACTTAAGAAAGTTTGACACATAACTTTCTCTTTTGCAATAACAAATTAATATGCGCCTGGGCGGATTTGACCATCATAATCACGGACGTAAGCGGTAATATTTTCATCAGAATTATCTTCCCAAAACGCAAGTGTTCCAACAATAACAGGAATGCCAGTATTTTGACTGAACCACTCATTAATTTGATCAGGATTGGTGAAAACTTTCATGCTGTCTAAATCCAATTCAGTATTTTTGGTATCAAGCCTGATTAAGCATATTGTGTCATCGTCATCTTGAATGACTTTTTCTAAAAACTTTACTGTATTTTCTCTGAGTTCAGAGTCAACTTCACCCTGAACAGGAAATGCCTGACTAAAAAATACTGAAATGGAGTCTCTATAACTTGCTTTCTCTAAAACTTGATAAAACCCATCTATTGTTTTTACAAGAAAATATGCACGATTTCCACCTTGATGACAGTAGCGCAATAAGATAACGACTGGCTCGCCTTTCCTTAATTTCAACTCAACTTTTTCTATAAAATCTGGATTATCCGTTGAAATTGGAATTTCTGATAATTCTGATTGCATTTGTACTTCCTTGACTTAGCCAGCCAACGGTTTGCGTTACTTGCGGGTGGGCGGGACGAGACAAAACTCCGAGAGCAGGATTCCCTTCGAGTGTGGAAAATGCTTCTAAATCGCGGCGAATCCCACCAGTCGGCTGCACGCTTTGTTGGGTGCGTTTTTATTTTCACTGATTCAACAATGTTAAACCATTTTGCCGATAGTAGGAAATCAACAAAGTTTCGATGAAAATTCTTGCCGTTTCTGAGTGCAAGTTGTTTAACTTCACATCAACGTTATTCATCTTGATTTGCTCAACCTGTAAAGATTCTAACCCTATTTTGTAACCATGTTTGATAAATTCTTGAAACTCTTGATGGAGACGCAAGTTTGTACTTGACGAATCTGGATAAAGATAGCCTTCAAGTCTAGAAGGGCAGAGTTGTTTAGTTGTGCCAATGTAAGCATATTGAATTTTCTCTCGGTTATCTTGATAAACAATCCACCTATAAATAACAGGATACTTGTAATTTTCAAGCATGTAAGTCGTGACTGGCTGTGGAAAAAGATATTCTTTTCCAGGGTCGTAAAAAACCGCTGTCCATCTAAATTGAAAATCTGTGCCGAGCGAATGACCATCATCTTTTGAAATCACTTCATTCGGCGTTTCGTCTTTTGTCTCAAAACCTAACTTTCTGATTCTTGACCTGATTGCGCTGGGTTGGCGGTGGAATAATTTTGACAACGCCTTAACACTTGTGCCGTTTGCAAATTCTTGCTTCAACAATTCGTCATCAAATTCAGTCCATTTACCGTAGGCATTTGGATATGAAATTTTGATTTGCTTTAATCGCTCATGGTAAGCCGATGACATAATTTATCCGTTGATTTTTTACTTTATTTTGCAGGAAAGCACCCAACGGTTTGCGTTACCCGCTTGGGGTGGGAGGGTGGAGTCACCCTCGAAACGGGAGTCCGCTGAAGCTAGGAACATGCCAAAAAACGCGGCGCGTACCCCAAGTCGGGTGCACGCTGTGTTAGGCGCTGCCTGCGCGGGAACAACTAACTCATTTCGGATAAGCCCTGCCCTTTAGCTTGTTGGATAAACTTTCCTCTTTGAAGGAATAAAGATAGCAAACCTAGAATAATGAACATAATATTGGACCAAAACAAAAGATCTAGGAAGAACTGATAAGAAAGAAAATTATATTTCAATATTCTCACCAGATCGAAATGCGCAAAAATACCGAGCGGGCTGCTGCCCATCGCCGGGAACTCCAACGGCATGAAGACCTTCCTGGGACAAGGTATCACCGCTCTCCGGCGCGACCTGAAGCATCCCTACATGCAGCGCTGGAACGTAAGCG
>QMIW01000088.1 GCA_024434165.1 Chloroflexota bacterium
GTATACTTGTCATGGGAATGTCTCCTCAAGCGGTTCTGATTCAACCTTATCTTGAGGGCATTCCCTTTCCTCGTCAAGCCTATTTCACATCAGACGTTAAAAAGCAAGTTCAGCCTGCATGTAAATACAGTTTTCACCTGCTTGTCTTGCAATTCGATAAATCTTCATCAATCGAAGGGAGGCGCTCACGTTTTATCGCATATCCAATCTCTTCGAGCGCCGAGATTGTGCATTATATATAATTTTGTGGCAATCTTGAAGGAACAGGTCGGGTTCATTGGGCGGACATGATGCCAAGACCCGCCCAGGGTTTGTGTTATACTGATAGAAAATTTGTTCTTTTTTACCGGCGAAAGGAGTATGAAATGAGCAAGCAGGTGATGGTTTTTGTCGGCACGAGCAAGGGCGGCTTTATCTTTACCAGCGACCCCAAACGCAAAAAATGGCAGATGAGCGACATCCTGTTCAAAAGCTGGAACATGATGCACATGCAGTTGGATAAACGCGACAATCGCATCCACGCGGCGGTCAGCCATTTCGTTTACGGTCCAACCACCCACTACTCGGACGATTTCGGAAAAACATGGACGCAGGCAAAACAGGTTCCGGTCATTCCGCGCCCCTCGCAGTCGGGACGCCCGCCCAGCACGGTGGATGAAGCCTTCCGTTCGGAGGGAGGCGAGAGCATCGCCGGCACGCCGGAAAAAATGATCAAGGTCTGGAACATCACACCCGGGCGCGCCAGCGAACCCAATGTCCTCTATGCGGGGGCGCAGCCCGCTTCATTGTTCATTTCAAAAGACCGCGGCGAGACCTGGGAGTTGAACGAGCCGCTGTTCGACCATCCGCATCGCGGCAAATGGAATCCCGGCAACGGCGGACTGTGCCTGCATACCATTCTGCTCGACCCTGCCAACCAAAAACGAATGTACATCGCGGTTTCGGCGGCGGGCTGTTACCGCACCGAAGACGGCGGCGCGACGTGGACGCCGCAGAACAAAAACGTACGCGCCGATTTCATGCCGGATAAATTCCCCGAGTACGGGCAGTGCGTGCACAAGATGTCAATGCACCCCTCCATGCCGAACCTGATTTACCAACAGAATCATTGCGGCGTGTACCGCAGCGACAATTTCGGCGAGGATTGGGTGGACATCGGCGAAGGGAGGCTGCCTTCGCGTTTCGGCTTCCCGATTGCTGTCCACCCTGCCGACCCGAAGACGGTCTATGTGGCGCTCGAAGAGAGCGACGAATTCCGCATGAGCGTGGACGGGCGCTTTGCCGTCTGGCGCAGCCGCGATGCGGGCGAATCGTGGCAGCGGATGTCGAAAGGACTCCCGGAGCGCGCCCACCTCGATGTCCTGCGTGAAGCGATGGCGACCGACTCCTTCGAGGATGCGGGCATCTACATCGGCACGAATACCGGTCAATTGTTCTACAGCCGCGATTCCGGCGAAAACTGGGAACTGCTCGCAGATTTCCTGCCGCCCATCCAATCGGTGGAAGCGGCGGTGGTGGAGATGTAAGGCAGAGGGTGTTCTCCCGGAGTTTGGGAAATAAACGATTGTGCCCGTAGAGTACTCTACGGGCATTTACATAAACCTGCCGCCAAGACGGTGTTTTTCAAGGGACACAGGCGGAGGCAATCAAAATCCGCGCGGCTTCGGCGAGGTGTGCGGCGGGATTTTCCGCGCCGAACATGCGCGATGCCATGTATGCCCCGTCCATCAAAAGGAAGAGTTGGTCGGCGAGCGCTGCGGGGTTTTTCGCGCCAGCCTCCCGTGCGAGTTGGCGAAATCTTGCGCGGACAGATTGTTTATGCTCGATGGCGACCTGGTGACCGGGATACTCCGTTTCGGGGTATTCGGTTGCCACATTGAGAAAGGGACAGCCATGGCAGGCGGGGGTCGTCACATATTCCTGCAAACCTTCAAAGAAAGCCAGTAATTTTTCACGCGGGGTGGGGGCGTCTTTGGTGATCTGTTCAAAGTTGCGCCAGAAGATTTCGTTGCTGTCCCTGAGATATGCAACGATCAGATCGTCTTTGGAGGGGTAGTGGCGGTAAAGCGTCATCTTGCCGATGCCGGATTCAGCGGCGAGGGTGTCCACGCCGATGGCGCGGTAGCCGTGCCGATAGAAGAGACTCGCGGCGGTGTGGAAGACCTTATCTTTGGGCGCAGTTTCCTTTTTCATCTCATTTTCCTCTTGACACGATACAGAGTTGTATCGTATGATGGGGATTGATGATACAGGTCTGTATCGTAGCATGTTTTTGTAAAACACACAAGGAGAACAATAATGAAATTCGGAGTTTTAGGCACAGGCATGGTCGGGCTGGCGATCAGCAGCCGGCTGGCAGAATTGGGTCACGAGGTAATGATCGGGACGCGGGATACCTCGAAGAGCGCAGACAAGCTAACGTCCAGGAATGAGGCGGTGAAAGCCGGCACGTTTGCGGAAGCGGCGGCTTTCGGCGAAATCCTGTTCAACGCCACGAACGGAGCGGGGTCGCTCGAGGCATTGAAACTGGCGGGGGAGTCCAATTTGAATGGCAAGACGCTGGTGGATGTTTCCAACCCATTGGATTTTTCGAAAGGGATGCCGCCAGCCTTGTTCGTGATGAATACCGATTCGCTTGGTGAGCAGATTCAACGCGCGTTCCCGAATGTGAGGGTTGTGAAGACCTTGAACATGGTCAACGCCAACATTATGGTCAAGCCGCGGGAGGTGGGAGGCGGCGACCACGACATGTTTGTATGCGGCAGCGATGCGGATGCGAAAGAGGCGGTGATGGGAATCCTGCGCGAGTTCGGCTGGATGCGCATCACCGATCTGGGCGACATCACGGCGGCGCGCGGCATGGAGATGTACCTGCCCCTCTGGCTGAGGCTGTGGGGTGCATTGGGTACGGGATTATTCAACGTCAAAATTGTTCGATAACAAATGGAACGTCCCGAAGGTTTCCTGCAAATTGCGGCGGATATTGACAAACCTTCGGGACGGCACATTCAGGAGAGAAGAAATGGAACACCAAACGACATTAGGCAGGAGCAATTTGCGTGTGCCGCGCATGGGCGTGGGCGCGATGACGTGGGGCGATGCGAAGGGGCTGGCGCGTTTTCATCCGGCGAAGACCGCCTACGGCGGCGCACATGGCTACGAAGAAGAGAAACGCGCGCTGGAGGTCAGCATCGAGGCGGGCGTGAACCTGTTCGATACCGCTGCAATGTACAGTCTTGGCGCGGCAGAGAGGCGGCTGGGCGAACTGGCGCGCGGACGGGATGTCATCATTGCCACGAAATATCCGTCCGGTTTTTCGTTTCGCGTGGAGGACTTCCCGAAGGAACTTGAGGCGACCCTGGCGCGGCTGGGACGCGACTCGATTGACCTTTATCAACATCATTATCCCAATGAGCGGATTTCGATTCCCGCATTGATGAATCAGGTTGCGGATGCAGTGGAGAGGGGGAAGGTCAGGGCGGTGGGGGTGAGCAATTATTCCGCCGGGCAGATGCGCGAGGCGCATGAGGCATTGGCAAAGCGCGGCATTCCGCTGGCGTCGAATCAAGTGGAATATTCGCTTTTGCATCGCAAACCCGAAGTGGACGGAACGCTCGACGCCTGCCGCGAGTTGGGTATCACGCTCATTGCCTATTCCCCGCTGGCGGGCGGCAGGTTGACCGGCAAATATTCCGCACAGCGCCGACCCGGCGGATTCTTCCGGCGCATCCTCCCTCAATACAGCCGCAAGGCAATGGAGGCGATTCAGCCTGTGATCAAACTCCTGGGCGGGATCGGCGAAAAGTATGGCAAGACACCGAGCCAGGTTGCGATTCGCTGGCTGATCGAAAACCCGCTTGTGCTTCCCATCCCCGGCGCGAAGAACGGCAAACAGGCGATGGATAACGCCCAGGCGCTGACGTTCTCGCTGACAGCGGAAGAAGTGGATGCACTGAGTCAGGCAGCGATGGCATGACGCAAGTCCAAAGGAAACAAACGAGGTCCATTGTTTAAAAGAATAACAGACCATTTGTGCTATAATGACTCGCGCACCAATTCCTGCAACCTGCAACCCACACCCTGCAACTTCTCCCGTAACGCTTCACGTTAGATGCCCCTGCTCAAACCCTCTGCCCCCGCGAAGAAAAATACAAAACCCGCAGGCAAAACCCTCCCGCCGAAAAAAGGCGAAACCCCGGGTGGAAAATCCGCGCCGAAGGGCAGGGCGCATCACGCGCCGGCTCCGCCTCCGCGCGAACCTTCGTGGTGGGATGCCCTCTCTCCCGAACGCAAACTGGATGTGGTCGGCATCGCCCTGGCGTTTATCGGCATCATTCTTCTTCTGGGGTTGATCTCCGCCAACCGGTCGCCCATCGTCGGGGGCTTTATCTTCATCCTCGCGCAATTGTTCGGATGGGGCGTGTACATCCTGCCCATCGGTCTGATTCTGTTTGGGTTGTGGCTGGTCTTCCGCAAGATCGAGCGCATCCCCCCGCTGACGATGGAACGCGCGCTGGGCAGCGGCATCCTTTTCCTTTGGCTGCTTGCGATCCTGCACCCCATGAGCGGCGCCACCGCCGAAACTGCCGAAGCCGTAGCGCTTACCGGCGCGGGCGGCGGCGCGATTGGCGGCGGCATTCAACGCATGCTTTGGTGGTTGTTCGGTCCTGCCGGGGGATTCATTGCCCTTTTCGCATGGCTCGTCTTCGGCGTCGCGGTTTTGTTGGATAAACCCGTTGCGGACCTTTTCTCCTGGCTCCAGCCTTTGACCAACGGACTGCGGACTCTGCTCAACAAGCCGATTTCGCCTCAGACTCCGCCCAAGCCTGATTCCGCCGCCCAAAACGGATTCACCCCGATAGATTCCTCCGCCATGCCCGCCGTGCAGACGGTGGCTGTGCCGGTTCAGCCGGTTCACACCCGCACGGGCGCTGCCGTCATCGAATGGAAACTGCCCGACATCGGCGACATCCTCGACGAAGGCACCGAGGCTTCCACGAACGAAGAGTTCATCCAACAGCGCGCGCGTTTGATCGAAGAGACGCTTGCCTCCTTTGGCGCGCCAGCGCAGGTGGTGGCGATCAGCCGCGGACCGACGATCACCCAATTTGGCGTGGAGCCGCTTTTCGTCGAGACGAGAGGCGGGGTGCGTACGAGGGTGCGCGTCAGCAAGATTGCATCCCTGGCAGACGACCTCGCATTGGCGCTTGCCGCGCCGCGCATCCGCATCCAGGCTCCGGTTCCGGGGCACAGTTATGTCGGCATCGAAGTGCCGAACGAAGAGATGGCGCGGGTTGCCCTGCGCGATATTTTGGAAAGCGAGATTTACAGGAATTTCAGAAAGCCGCTCAGTTTTGCGCTTGGACGCGACGTGGCGGGACACCCCATGATTGCCAGCATCGAGAACATGCCGCACCTGCTCATTGCAGGGACGACCGGCTCCGGCAAATCGGTTTGTGTGAACGCGATTCTGACCTGCATGTTGTTGTACAACACGCCGGACGACATCCGCCTCGTGCTGGTGGACCCGAAGCGCGTGGAATTGACCGGGTATAACGGCATCCCGCACCTGCTTGGTCCCGTTGTGGTGGAAATGGACCGTGTGATCGGCGCGCTGCAATGGATGACGCGCGAAATGGACAAGCGTTATCACATGTTTGCGCAAGCCGGCTCGCGCAACATCACCGATTACAACGCCAAAATGAAATTGCAGGGGCAGAAGAAACTGCCGTATCTCGTCATCGTGATTGATGAACTGGCAGACCTGATGATGATTGCCCCCGATGAAACCGAAAAGACCATCACGCGCCTTGCGCAGTTGGCGCGCGCCACCGGCATTCACATGATTCTCGCCACCCAGCGCCCGTCTGTGGACGTGGTGACGGGGCTCATCAAAGCCAACTTCCCGGCGCGCATTGCCTTTGCCGTGGCATCGAACACCGACAGCCGCGTCATCCTCGACCAGCCCGGCGCGGAACGCCTGCTCGGGCGCGGCGACATGCTGTATCAGGCTCCCGATGCGCCCGCGCCGGTGCGCCTGCAGGGTGTGTTTGTTTCAGACCACGAAATCCAGCGCCTGGTGGAATACTGGCGCATGCTCGCAGGCGGAACAAATCCCTACGCGGCGGCGGGCACGCCTGCAGATGCCATCCCTGAAAATGTGCCGCTCAAACAGGCTCCCTTGTGGGAGGAGGTTGAAAAAACGGATGGCAGCGACCCGCTCTTCGAGGAGGCTGTGGCGATCATCCGCAAGGAAGGCAAAGCCTCGGTCTCCATGCTCCAGCGCAGGCTGAGAATCGGTTATACCCGCGCCTCGCGCATCGTGGATATGATGGAAGACAGGAAGATCGTCGGTCCGCCGGAGGGGGCAACTCAAATGCGTCAGGTGCTGGATTTTGGCGATACGCCCCCGCCGCCATCGAGCGAAGAGGGATAAAAGTTTGGTGATGGGCTAAAATCAGTGATTATGCCCATAGAGCGAGATACCATCTCGCTCTACATCATTTACACAAACCCACTGCCAAAGTTCTATCCCGGCGCGCGCACGGCTAAAACTTAACAGCCGCTCCAGTTGTTCTCTATCCAGTGTGATCAATTCCATCCCAAACTGCAGAGAGACCGCTGTGTACACCGCTTGCAACTTTGTAAATCCCATTTTTGATACATAGTATAATCACCCGCGTATTCCATTTGGAGGAACCATGACCGATAAAAGGATTCGTGTATTGGTAGCCAAACCCGGGCTCGATGGTCACGACCGCGGCGCGAAGGTGGTGGCGCGCGCGTTACGAGACGCTGGAATGGAAGTCATCTACACCGGCTTGCGCCAGACCCCCGAAATGATCGCAGAAGCCGCTCTGCAAGAGGACGTGGACGTGGTCGGTTTGTCCATTCTCTCCGGCGCGCACATGGCGCTGACTCCGCGCGTGCTGGAACTGCTCAAATCCAACGGACAGACGGACGTCAAGGTGTTTATCGGGGGCATCATCCCCGATGAAGACCTGAGCCGCCTCAAAGAGATGGGCGTCACCGGCGTCTACGGTCCCGGCGCTTCCACCGAAGACATCGTTCGCGATATCAGGAAGGCAATGGCAGGATAGCCTGCTTTTTCCGCACAGAGCGAAAGGCTCTGTGTTTTCTTCTTAATGACAGGAACCCGCATTACTTGATGATTTCCACTCAAGCCATCCTTAATAGCGACCGCCTGGCATTGGCGCGTTTGCTGACCCGGGTCGAAAACGATTCCCCCGAGGGGCGCACAGCGTTGATCGAGTTGTTCCCCCACACAGGCCGGGCGCACCTCATCGGTGTGACGGGCGCACCCGGCACTGGCAAATCGTCGCTGGTCAATCAGCTTGCCCTGCATTTTCGCAAAACGGAGGACAAACGCGTGGCCATCGTCGCCGTGGACCCTTCCAGTCCCTTTACAGGCGGAGCAGTGCTCGGCGACCGCGTGCGCATGCGCGACCTCTCCGGCGACCCCGGCGTGTTCATCCGCTCGATGGCTTCGCGCGGATCGCTGGGCGGGCTGGCGCAGGCAACCGCTAATATCGTGCAGGTCTTCGATGCGGCGGGGTTCGACATCATCATTGTGGAAACTGTCGGCGCGGGGCAAAGTGAGGTGGACATTGCCCGCCTCGCGCACACCACGCTGGTGGTCGAAGCGCCCGGTCTCGGCGACGACATTCAAGCCATCAAGGCGGGCATCCTCGAAATTGCGGATATTCTTGTCGTCAACAAGGCAGACCGTCCCGGCGTGGAAAACACCGAGAAGGCGCTCAAATCCATGCTGGAACTGGCGCATCCGACGGCGCGGGTGTTCAAACATCACGGCACGTATATGAACGTGTCCATGCCCGAGCCGTCCGCAGATGCGAGGTTGTGGATTCCGCCGATTCAACGGACGGTCGCCACCGAAGGCAGGGGCATCCCCGAACTGGCGCAAGCCATTGCGCGGCATGTGGAACATCTCCGCTCGAGCGGCGACTGGACTCTCCGCGAGCGCACCCGCCTCGAGGTCGAGATGGAGGCGTTGATCCGCGATACGTTGATGACCCGCTTCCGGGAGGATATCCCGCCTCAACGGTATGAAGAGGTGCTGGAGAAAGTCGTCCAAAGAAACATTTCCCCCTGGGAAGCCGTCCGTAGGTTGTTGAATGGAAGGCTGGAATGAGCGTCATCTACGGTGAGCGTGTGCGTCTGCGCGCGGTCGAGCGCGGAGATTTGAGTAAATTCCACGAATGGGTCAACGACCCCGATGTGACGCGCGGGCTGGCGCTGTACCTGCCCATGTCCATGGCAGACGAAGAGAAATGGTTCGATGCCCAGCGCGATCCCAACGAAAAGCCGTTTGCGATTGAAATCCGCAAAGGCAGGGCGTGGAAGTTGATCGGCAACTGCGGCGTATTTGGCATCGAATTAACACATCGCAGCGGCGAACTCGGAATTATGATCGGAGAGAAATCGGAATGGGATAAAGGCTACGGTGCGGAGGTGATGACCCTGCTTCTGCGCCACAGTTTCGGGACCTTGAACCTGAACCGCGCCTTTTTGCGAGTCTACGCCGGCAACGTGCGCGCGGTGCGTTCGTATGAGAAGGCCGGGTTTATCCTGGAGGGGAGGCTGCGCGAGGCGGTTTATAAAGAAGGAAAATACGACGACGTCCTCATCATGAGCGTTTTGCGCTCCGAGTGGGCGTCTCGAAACAAGGAGAAGTGAAGGAATGCATCATGTGCATCATGATTTGAAAGTGTATGGAAGCATTAAACTGTTCGCGGGCAGCGGCTCGCCCGATTTGGCGGCGAAGATCGCCGACTACCTGGGGCTGCCCCTCAGCGGACGCGAAGTGATCGAGTTCCCAAACGAAAACCTGTTCGTAAAGTTGAGCGGCAGTGTGCGCGGGCAGGATGTGTACGTCATCCAGACCACCTCCTCGCCTGTGCATCGCAACCTGATGGAACTGCTCATCATGATCCAGACCCTGCGCCTGGATTCGGCGGCGCGCATCACCGCCGTGGTGCCCTACCTGTGCTATGGGCGGTCGGATAAAAAAGACCAGCCGCGCGTGCCCATCACTGCGCGCCTCGTGGCGGATATGATCGAGATCGCCGGCGCCGACCGTTACATGACCCTCGACCCGCACGCCGGGCAGATCCAGGGCTTCTTCTCCATCCCCGGCGATGTGCTCACGGCTTCGCACCTGCTGATCGGGCACATCAACAGGAATCTCCGCAAGGATATGAAAGACCCGGTGGTGGTTTCGGTGGACCTCGGCTTCGCCAAAAAGGGACGCAACTACGCCGCAGACATGGACATGCCGATTGCCTTCATCGAAAAACGCCGCCTGGGGAACGAAGCCAAAGCCGAAGCGCTCACCCTGATCGGCGATGTGAAAGACCGCGACGTCATCATCGTGGACGACGAAGTGGATACCGGCGGTTCCATCGCCCAGGCGGTGGACGTGGTGAAGCAGCATGGCGCGCGCGACGTGTACCTGGTCTTCGTCCATTCCATCCTCTCCGCTCACGGCGCGGAACGACTCGGTTCCCTGCCCATCAAACAGATCATCACCACCGATACGGCGCCCATCCCGCCTGAAAAGATGAAACATCTCGAAGGCAGGATTACGATCATTTCCATCGCGCCCCTGCTGGGTGAAGTGATTCGCCGCGCCCACGAAGGACGCTCGGTGGGAGAGATGTTCAACGAATAAGAGCCAGTGGGCAGTGAACAGTAACCAGTCATCCGTTCACTGCCCATTGATAACTGATTGCTGATCTGAGAATGCCTGAACTCCCCGAAGTCGAAACCATTGCGCGGACCATTGCGCCTCACGTCACCGGCAGGATCATCTCCGCTGCCGAGGTGCGCTGGGCGCGCACGATAGCCTCCCCCACCGCGCGGAAGTTTGCCGGGCAGGTGAAGGGGCAGAGGATCATCGGCGTCTCGCGGCGGGCGAAATATCTCATCCTCCAGCTTGAAGATTACAATCTCCTGATACATTTGCGCATGAGCGGGGATTTAATGGTAAGAATGGGTAAAATCAAAGCCGAAAAACACGACCGCCTCCTGCTCGCCCTGCGCGCGGAAGACGGCCGTCAGAGTCACCTGGCGTTCAACGATACGCGAAAGTTTGGGCGTGTCTGGCTCACCGACCAGCCCGAAACAGTGCTCGGCAGCCTCGGACCCGAACCCCTTGGCAGAGACTTTACCCCGCAATGGCTGTACGAAAACCTGCGCAAACGCAGGCGTCAATTGAAGCCCCTGCTCCTCGACCAGACCTTCCTTGCCGGCGTCGGCAACATCTATGCCGACGAGTCCCTGCATAAAGCAAAACTGCACCCCCTCGGTTTGTCCAACTCTGTGACGAAAAAACAGGCGGAGGCGCTGCACGAGGCGATTCGGTCCGTTCTCCGGGAAGGCATCCGCCGCAACGGCGCCAGCATTGACTGGGTCTATCGCGGCGGCGAGTATCAGAATTATTTCCGCGTGTACGACCGCGAAGGCAAGCCGTGCCCCGTTTGCGGAACGGGCATCCAAAAACTGACTGTGGGTCAGCGCGGCACGCACATCTGTCCGAAATGCCAGGTGATCGAAAGGAAGTAATCATGCAGTTGAATTTCGCCATGACAACCGTTCCCACCATCGCCCTGTGGATCGTGGGTCTGATAATTTTTGGCGTCGGCGCATTGCTTGGCTATTTCAACATGAACATCGAAGCCCGGAAGAAACTCGAAGCGATGGAGACGAACACCGAAATCCTGCGCGCCGAAGCGGAGAGAAAACTCGAAGCCGCCGAACGCAAACTCGAAGAAGCGCAGCTGTTGAGAGCGCAAACGCCCGGCGCATCCGTAGACCCCGGCTTGCTGCGCATCAAAAGCGACAAAACCATCGAAATGGACGGCGTCCCCCTCTCTGCCGCCACCTTCACCGCCGATAAAAAGAAACGCCTGATCGAGTTGATCTCGCTGTTCCGCCCGTTTTTGGATGCCCCCGTCCAGGCGCCTCGACCCGCCCAGCCGACGATCTCCCCGCCGACCGTTCCGCCCGCCGCCCAGGTCACGCCCCCGACTCCGCCCGCGCTGGGTTCCTCCCTGCTGGGCGTCCCCGCCGCGGCAGCTGCCAAAAAAGACCCCGAAAAGGAATTCAAACTGCTGAGCATCGTCCAGCAGATTGATACCGTTTTGCAAAAACGCATGGAAGGCACGCCGCTCGAAGGACAGGGCATCCGCCTCGCGGATTCACCTGCGGGCGCGGTGGAAGTGTATATCGGCATCCAAAAATTCGACTCGATAGACGACGTCCCCGATGACGCCGTCAAAAAAGCCATCCGCGCGGCGATTGCAGAGTGGGAACAAAAATACGTGCCGGGTTTGTGAGAAACGAAAAGAGCGCGATGACCGCGCTCTTTTTATTCCCTGGTGTATCTCGCCGTCAGCACCGGGCATTGAATCACCTCGAAGATTTCCGAGGTGACGCTGGCAGAATACATCTGCCGCAGCGAATGCACGCTGTACGACGACCCCATGCACACCATGTCGTACCCCCCTTCCTTTGCCTCCGCCAGAATTTCCTCCACCACATTGCCCTGCCGCCCCGTGACGCCGGCGGTCAACCCGTCTGCCCGCGCGATCTCCAGCGCCTGCCGCAGGCTGCGCCCAACCGGCGTATCGGTCTGGTCGAGGCGCTGCCAGTTTTCGCGCACGGTCCTTGCTGTGGGGTAGTCCAAATCCATTGGCGGCACGATGTGCAGCAGCGTGATCTCGGCGCGGCTCTTCATCGCGATCTGCATCGCAAGGTTTTCCGCAGTCACTTCATATCCCAGCCCGCCCACACAAATCAGAATCTTCCTCACCGGCAAAACGGTGCGGGGCACGTACAAAATCGGCTGTTCGATCTCCTCGATGAAGTGACGGATCGAACGCCCCGCGATCAATCGGCGAATCTGCGGGCGTCCCAGCGGACCCAGCACCACAAGCGAAGCGCCCTCCGCCGCCTTTTGCGGAATTACCTCCTCCGCGCTTCCATTGCGGACCTCGAGGCTGTATGCCGTTCCCCGTTCCTTGAACAACCCGACGGCTCGCTCGAAGATGTCTTCCAGCGGGTGATGGTCGTCAATCGCGGCGGGATTGGAAGTCTCCGCCACGCCGAGAAGCGTGATCTTCGCCTCCAGCGTTGAGGCAAGCCACGCTCCCTGCTCGATGGCAGACCAGGTCTCCCTGTATCCGTTGGTTACGATCAATATGTCAAATGTCATACTTCATCCGTTCAGCGAAATAGAATAACACCCAGAACTCCCGCGCCAAGCAGAACCAGCGGGGAGGGGATATCGAACCACAGCGCCACCGCGCTCAAAGCGGCGATCAGCAATGTGCGTTTGCCGATGCTCTTCGTCTGTCCGACGCGAAAGAGCTCCCACGATACCATCAAGATCAGCGCCGCCACCGCCGGACTCATCCCTTTCACGAACCCGCCCAGCCAGTCTTCGTGCTGGACCTGCTGGAGAATCAGCGCCACCACGAACATCATCACCGTCGGCGGCAGGACGGCTCCCAGCAGAGCCGTGAACACGCCGGGAACCCCGCCCGCCGCATAGCCGACGAACATGGCAAGCTTCAACGCTTCGCTGCCCGGCAGGAAGTTCGAAAACCCCACCGCCTCCACGAAGCGCTCCTCGCTCATCACCTTGCCCACCGCCTCCTTGTAAAGCAGCCCAACCGAAGCGGGACCCGAAGGCGAAAGCAGGTTCACCTTCAAAAACATCCAGAACAATTGCAGCCACGTTGAGAAGTTCGATGGTTTCATGGCGCCGATAAAAAAATTACCCCGATGATGCCGGCGGCGATGATTACGACTCTCTCCGGTATTTTGTACCACATCGCGGCGAGGCTGACGATCGCCAGCCCCCAGCCGAACCAGCTATTCCCGCCGCCTTTTTCGAAGATCTTCCACGCCGTGAAGACCATCAGCACGGCGATGGCAGGTGTGAGCCCCTCCACGAATTTATTGACCCACGCCTCGCGCCGCAGGCGGTGCAGGATCATGGTCACACCGAGGATGATGAGCGTGGGCGGCAAAATGGAAGCGAGCAGGGAAACCAGCCCGCCGGGAATGCCGCCCGCCGCATAACCGACATACATGGCAAGTTGAAGCGCGTCGCTGCCCGGCAGGACGGAAGAAAAGCCGACCGCCTGCACGAACTGCTCTTCGGTGACGAATCGTCCCACCGCCTCGTGGTAGAGCAGTCCCACCGAGGCGGGACCGGATGTGCTGAGCAGGTTGACTTTTAGAAACGTCAGAAAAAGTTGAATTAAGATTTCCACGCGCCCAAGTCTATCATGCAATTACCGCCCCTTCCATCTTCAATAACCATTCCTTCGTCGGGAGCCCATTCCCGCCGCCGTAGCCGTGGAGTTTGCCGTCCCTGCCGATGACGCGGTGACAGGGAATGACCAGCGGCATGGGGTTGGCGGCGTTGGCGCGCCCCACCGCGCGGTAGGCGTGCGGATGCCCAATCTGTGCGGCGATTTCGGCGTAGGTGCGCGTCTCGCCGTAGGGGATTTCATACACCGCTTTGAGCATCTTCCGCTGGAACGGGCGCAGGGTTGCCCAGTCAATCTTGAAGGTAAACTCACGCCGCCTGCCCTTGAGGTATTCGCGGAGTTCCTTTGCGTAGGGCTGAATGCGTTTTTGGTCCTGTTCCACCGGGCGCTTCAGGCGCAGGAGATAGGCGTACAGTTTCGGCTGGGCATCCGCCCACTCAACGGCAACCAGCCCCGAGTCTGAGGCGGCGAGGCGGAAATCTCCAAGGGGGGTGTGATTCAATTCGCCCAGGTAAATCATTCGGGGGGATGAGTCCATTTTGGCGTCCTTTGTACATACAAAATAACCGAAAACGGCTTACAAACCCGTTAATTGTCGAACAATCGTAGGGTAATCGTAGGGCTGGCGTCAAGTACATTTCGGATAATCATGATAAATTTGCCGTCGTAAGGTGATTTCTCTTCTCCTCCTTTCAAAGGGAACCGCGGTCGGCGTCCGCGGTTCTCGTATTTAACGGGATTTCATGGGGTTATAATCCAGCCATCACACTTTGAGAGAAAACCATGCCTGTACAAATTACCATCATCGGTCTGGGGCAAATCGGCGCTTCGATAGGCTTGGCTCTGGCGGCTCATAAGGACAAGGCAGCCACGCTTGGGCACGACAGGGATTTTAGCATCGAACAGCGCGCAAAGAAACTGGGCGCGGTGACTGCCACCGACCACAACCTGCCCGGCGCCGTGGAAAACGCCGACCTTGTCGTTTTGGCGATTCCCGTCCACCAGGTGCGCGATACCTTCAAATACATTGCGCAGGATTTGAAAAAAGACGCCGTGGTCGTGGATATGACGCCGGTCAAGGCGGAGGTGGCGAAGTGGGCGCGGGACCTTCTGCCCGCCTCCGTTCATTACGTGGGGTTGGTCCCCGCCATTGGAGCGGGTCACCTGGACATAGCCGGCGCGGGCTTGGACTCTGCCAGGGCTGACCTGTTTTCAAAGAGTGTCTTCCTCCTTTCGACCCCGCCCGGCGTTCCCGGCGCGGCGGTGAAACTGGTTTCGGATATGGTGAATCTGCTGGGCGCTGCGACCGTCCTGACGGATTTTGTTGAGTCGGACGGTTTGATGGCATCCGCGAACATTTTGCCGCGTTTGGTCTCCGCCGCTTTGCTGAACGCGACGGTTGACCAGCCCGGCTGGCAGGAATTGCGCAAGGTGGCGGGTCTTGCCTACTACCGTGCCACATCCGCGTTTTCCGAAACCGAAGACGCCGGGGCGCTGAGCATGTTGGCTGTGCAGAACCGCGCGAACGTCATCCGCCTGCTGGATCAGATGACCGCTGCGCTCCTCGAGTTGCGGGATGAATTGGAAAACGAAAACGGCGAGGCGCTCGAAAAGCGGCTTGAATCCGCGCGGCAGGGACGCGCCAAATGGCTGGTGGAGCGCGGCAAAGCCGACTGGACGCACATCCCGAACGAGCGGGTGGAAGGGGTTTCCATCATGGAGGGTTTGCTCGGCTCGAAGTTGGGGAAGATGGGCAGGCGGGGAAAGTAACGCGATACACGTTTCGAGCAGCCAGCTGCATGCCATGACTTGTTTTTGTTACATCCTCGAATGTTCGGATGGGACGTATTACACCGGCTGGACCACCAACCCGGAGCGGCGTGTGGCTCAGCACAACAGGGGGACGGGCGCACGCTACACCAGGACCCGCCGCCCGGTGAAGTTGGTCTATTTGGAAGAACAACCGGATAAAATCGCCGCCTTAAAACGTGAGAGAGCCATCAAGGCTCTCCCAAGAAAAAAGAAGATGGAATTGTTCGTTTAAGTAGTCGGTCGAAATAAATTTTACAAAAATACGCTCCCGGCGGCGTCCCCGCCGCCGAGGACGGCGGCATGAGCAGGAATTTGTTTTCTAAAAA
>QMIW01000089.1 GCA_024434165.1 Chloroflexota bacterium
CGAGTGGTCGGTTAGTCGGATGGTCGAATAGTCGAGTGGTCGGATGGTCAAGTAGTCGAGTGGTCGGTTAGTTGGATGGTCGAATAGTCGAGTGGTCGGATAGTCAGGTAGTTGGATAGTTGGGTAGTTGAAAATCGCTCATCGGTGGATGGGCGGTTTTTATTTTATTGTGCTCAAATCGTTTTCGAGAATCTCGCGGTCTTCCGGGTCTTGCACTTTTGCGGCGTATTCCCTGGCTTTGGCGAGGTATTCATCCATCTTCGTTTTGTTCCCCGCTACCAGTTCTGCGCGGGCAAGGGCTTCGTAAGCGAAACCGATGTACTCCGGTTCGATGCCTTCGCTGTGTTTCAAACAGGTTTCCGCATAGCAGCGGGCATTATCCGCCTGACCGAGCAGGGCATACACGCGCGAAACCTGCCAATAGCCAATGGACAGGTTCGTGGGTGTGACGTCTTCGCGCTGCGTCCAATGCCAGAGGGAGGTCATGGCGGTGTGAAGCATGGCGAAGTCATCCTCTGCAGTGCGGTTTGGGTTGTTGATGTACTCCCAGGTCTGGTTGAAACAGGCGGCGGAAAAATAACGGTGGACGGTCTGCGGGTCGAAATCGGGGCGGTTTTCGGGCATGGGATTCTCCTTGAGTGTGAATAAGGTTAATAGAGGCAGAGCAGGTGCGGGCGGAGTCGGAGGCGGGTCGTCATCCTGATAGTTCCTGAGAGAATATTTATAACACTTTTCTAACATATCCCCTGTACAATGTCATCCATGTTTGGAAGGAGTGAATCATGAAATGGCAGTGGAAACTGGGAACATTTGCGGGAATTGATGTTTACATCCACGTCACCTTTTTGCTTTTGATCGGGTGGGTTGGGTACAGTCACTGGCTGGAACATCGGAGTTGGCTCGAGGTGTTGAAAGGCATCGGGTTTATCCTTGTGCTGTTTCTGTGCGTGATTTTACATGAATACGGTCATGCGCTCACGGCTCGCAAGTACGGGATCAGGACCCGCGACATTACCCTTTATCCCATCGGCGGCGTGGCGCGGCTGGAACGTATGCCGGAGAAACCGATCGAGGAGTTGTGGGTGGCGTTGATGGGACCTGCGGTGAACGTGGTGATCGCGGCGGGATTGTTTGCGTATCTTTTCCTGACCGGGAGCCTGGTGCCGCTTGGCGAGCTGACCGTGGCTTCGGGCAATTTCCTCGAACGGGTGATGACGGTGAACATCTCGCTGGTGTTGTTCAACCTGATTCCGGCGTTCCCAATGGACGGCGGGCGGGTGCTGCGGGCGCTGCTCGCCATGCGCATGGATTACGTCCGCGCGACACAGATCGCCGCAAATATCGGTCAGGGCATGGCGTTTTTGCTGGGCTTCATCGGTTTGTTCAGCAACCCATTCCTCCTGTTCATTGCGTTCTTTGTTTACATCGGCGCTTCGCAGGAAGCCAGCGCGGTGCAGATGAAGAACGTCATCGGCGGGATTCCGGTGGGACGCGCGATGTTGACCGATTATAAGAGTCTCTCGCCGCGCGACACGCTTTCGCGCATGGCGCAGTTGATTCTGGCGGGCTCGCAGCACGATTTTCCCGTAATTGACGACGGCGACCGGGTGGTGGGCATTGTGACGCGGGATGACTTCCTCTCCGCGCTTACCCAGCACGGGCAGAATGTCGCCGTCTCGGCGATCATGCGCAGCAACCCGCCTGAAATTGACTCGTACGACATGGTCGAAACCGCCCTGAACCGGATTCAGGAGTCGGGGTTTCCCACCCTGCCGGTCACCCATGCGGGGCATTTGGTCGGTCTCATTACCGCCGAGAACATCGCCGAATACCTGATGATCCGCACGGCTTTGCGAACGTCGCAGGCGGTCACGATCTGATTGTCTCTGGCGGTTCAGATAAGAGGTCTCTTAACCACGAGAATCGTTTTTTCCATATACTTGGCGCATACTCCGATGGGGAGTAGCCGCCCAAAGTTTGGGTAGCACAGCCGTCAATACGTGGCGCTCCGCGCCGCCGGCTGTTCTGTAAAGGCAAGACCATCGTCAATGTTCTTGACGATGGTCTTTTTTTCTTTTTATGGATTACACTTAATCAATACCATGGAAACGCAACTATGAACTGGCATACCATTGAAACCAACGCGGCACTCAAAGAACTGGGTTCTTCCACAGAGACCGGGCTTAACGCCGCTCAAGCCCGCGATGCAAAAGCCAAATTCGGCGCAAACGAACTCATCGAACGCGGCGGTCGCACCCCGCTGCAAATTCTCTGGGAGCAGGTCACCGCGACGATGGTGCTCATCCTCATTGCGGCGGCGGTTGTGGCGGGGCTGCTCGGCGATACCAAGAACACCATCGCCATTCTCTCCATCGTGGCGTTGTATGCCCTGCTTGGCTTTATCCAGGAATACCGCGCCGAGCAGGCAATCGCTGCGCTCAAGAAAATGTCCGTGCCGAATGTGCGCGTCCTGCGCGAAGGCAAATTGCAGGAAATCTCCGCGCGCGACCTCGTGCCCGGCGACGTGATCCAACTCGAAACGGGCAACGTCATCCCCGCCGACCTGCGCCTGCTCGAAGCGGTCAACCTGCGCATTCAGGAAGCCGCGCTCACGGGCGAATCCGAAGCCATCGAAAAACATACCGCCGCGCTTTCCAGCGAGGACCTTCCGCTCGGCGACCGGCGCAACATGGCGTACATGGGCACGGTCATCACGCAGGGACGCGGGCTTGCCCTTGTCGTCGCCACCGGCATG
Source organism: Chloroflexota bacterium (assembly GCA_024434165.1). GTDB lineage: Bacteria > Chloroflexota > Anaerolineae > Anaerolineales > Villigracilaceae > Villigracilis. Next base: position 2,756 of record QMIW01000089.1, read on the forward strand.
AACACCGAACTCGGCAAGATCGCGGACATGATCCAGCAGGTCAAGCAGGAGCAGACCCCGCTCCAGCGGCGGCTCGATGCGCTCGGTAAATCGCTGGCGCTCATCGGCGTTGTCATTGCCGGGCTTATCTTCGCAATGGGTCTCCTGCGCGGCGACGACCTGCGTCACATGCTGCTTACCGCGGTCAGCGTTGCCGTTGCCATCGTGCCGGAAGGTCTGCCCGCCGTGGTTACCATCACGCTTGCGCTCGGCGCGCAGCGCATGTTGAAACGCCAGGCGCTGATTCGCAAACTCCCCGCCGTGGAAACGCTCGGCTCGGTGACGGTCATCTGTTCCGACAAGACCGGCACGCTGACCGAAAACCGGATGACCGTGGTGGTGCTGGATGTCGCCGAACACGCGCTCGACCTGACCGAAGAAGTGGAACGCGGCGGCTCGCTTCGCGCCACCCGCGGGCTGGGCGTGCCGGTCCAATCCTCTCTCTCGCTGGCGGCGATCGGCGGCGCGTTGTGCAACGACGCCAAATTGATTGACGAGGGCGATGACCGCTTCCACACGATGGGCGACCCGACCGAAGGCGCGCTCGTGGTTGCCGCCGCCAAGATGGGCTACTGGAAATCCGCGCTGGATATTTCCTTCCCGCGCAGCGCCGAACTGCCTTTCGATTCCGAACGCAAACGCATGACCACCGTGCATCATCTCGGTCAATACGACCCGACGGTGCTGGCTGGTTTGGAGATCGGAGACAAGCGGTATATCGCCTTCACCAAAGGCGGCGTGGATGGACTGTTGGACATTGCGAGTCACGTTTGGGTGGAGGGCAAATCCATTCCGCTGGACGAAGGCTGGAGGTCCAGAATCGAAGCGGCGAACGAGCGGCTCGCCCGAAAGGGGATGCGCGTCCTCGGCGTGGGCTTCCGTTTGATGAACTCCATCCCCGAAGTCATTCAAACCGACCTCGAGCAGAACATCACGCTGGTGGGCTTGTTCGGCATGATTGACCCGCCGCGCTCCGAGGTGCAGGAGGCGGTTGCAATATGCAAAAGCGCGGGCATCCGCCCGATCATGATCACCGGCGACCATCCGCTGACGGCGATTGAGATTGCGCGTCAGTTGGGAATTGTCCAGGCTCCAGCCGGCGGCGGGGACTCCGCCGGGAGCATTAAGGCGTTGACCGGTGTGGAGATCGAACACCTCTCTGCCGGTGAATTGAAAAATGTTGTGGATGAGGTGAGCGTGTTTGCGCGCGTTGCGCCGGAACATAAACTGCGCATCGTGCAGGCGCTGCAGGAGAAGGGTCACATCGTTTCGATGACCGGCGACGGCGTGAACGATGCGCCCGCCCTCCGTAAAGCGGATATCGGTGTGGCGATGGGCATTACCGGCACGGATGTCTCGAAGGAGGCTTCCGACCTGGTCCTGCTCGACGATAACTTTGCGACCATCGTCGCCGCCGTGCAGGAAGGGCGCACGATCTACGATAACATCCGCAAGTTCGTGCGTTTCAGTGTGGCGGGCAATATCGGCAAGGTGCTGGTGATGCTGCTGGCTCCGTTTTTGGGCAAGCCCCTGCCGCTGCTCCCCTTGCAGCTGCTCTGGTTGAATCTTCTGACGGATGGTTTGCTGGGTCTGGGCATGGGCGTGGAAAACCCCGAACCGGATACGATGAAGCGCAAGCCGTATTCCCCCACCGAAGGCGTGTTTTCGCGCGGCGCAGGGGCTCAGACGATCTGGGTCGGCTTGTTGATCGGTGCGCTTGCGCTTGGACTCGGCGCGTGGTATTTCTTTACGGGACGCCCCGAATGGCAGACGATGATCTTCACTTCGCTGGCATTCATGCAGGTCTTTCAGGCGCTGGCTTCGCGCTCTGCAAAGGTCTCGCTGTTCAAACAGGGTTTGTTGAGCAATCCGCTGCTGGCAGGCATGGCATTCCTTGTGCTGGCGCTGCAAATGGCGGTCATTTACATCCCTGCGCTGGCGGGTTTCTTTGAAGTCGTTCCGCTCAGCCTGTGCGACCTGTCCATTGCGGCGGCGGCGGGCGTGGTTGTTTTTGTAGTGATGGAAGTGGAAAAGAGGTTGAAGAGATAATTGGGGATTGGTAATTGAAAACCCGTCTCGTTGAGAGGCGGGTTTTTGTTTGTTATTTTTTATATCTCATGACATGCCAGACCTGCATCTCTCCCTTGCCTTTCACATGGATGGGTCCGCGCGGCTCGCAGTGGAAATCGGATTTGATGAGGTGGTACGTCTCTTCGGTGATCTGGATGCAGTCGGCGAGTCCGTGCGACTCCATGCGGCTGGCGGTGTTGACCGAGTCGCCCCACAGGTCGTAGATGAATTTGCGTCTGCCGATCACGCCCGCCGTCACCGAGCCGGAGTTGATGCCGATGCGAAAACTCAACTGCCTGCCGCGCACCTGATTCTTCAGGACGTAATCCTGCATTTCCAGGGCAAGCCGGGTAATGACCTGCGCATGGTCGCTGCGGAAGGTGGGGACGCCCGCCGCCACCATGTAACAATCCCCGATGGTCTTGATCTTCTCCAGCCCGTATTTATCCACCAGGGTGTCGAAATGGGAGAAGATGTCGTTCAGCAGGTTCACCACTTCGGTGGGACTCATCGTCGAGGACATCGGCGTAAAGTCCACCACATCCGCAAAGAGGATGCTGACGCTGTCGTAATTTTCGGCGATGGTTTCGCTGGGGGTGTAGCGCAGTTTATCGGCAACCGGTTCGGGCAGGATGTTCAACAACAGGTCGTCGGTCTGCCTGCGGCGCTGGTTGTAGTTGTGGAGCATGATGCCCACATAACCGAGCAGGAAGGCAAATTCCAGCATCGCGCTGAAGATGGTGTCAAAATAGCGGACGGTCTCCGAAGCGTAGGGAGTGATGGACTCCGGGCTGATGTATTGAATGACCGCCATAGCCACCAGATGCAGAACCGTGATCAGCGAAATGGTCGTCCGCACCCAGCCGTGCAGGACGGTGAACGCCACCATGATGATCGAAAGGTAGAACAACACGGTCGGTCCGTTAATGCCGCCGGTGCCGAACCACGAGAGCGTGTTCGTGAACAACTGAAGGGAAATGGCGATGGTCGCAATCAGGTTGACGGAGGATTTCCCGCTGCGCATGATGACATACATGCCAAAACACAGCGCCCCAAACACAACCAGGACCCCAATGATGGGAATGCCCAGAATGAAGTTTTCGAAAGCGAACACCCAGTAAATCAACGCCCCGTACAGAAGCCCCCAATTCAAGGTTTGGTGTTCCAGCGAAAAATCGCGCGGATGCCCGCAGATCTTCGCCATCAAATCAAAGGATTTTTTCGGCGCCTGAACATGAGAGAGAACGTATTCCTGTACCATCATTTACCTCGACACGGCAAACACAAACGAGCGGATTAAATCACACCCTCATCCCCTTCACAATGGGCGCGCACAGCCCAAATTCATCGGGCTATAACAGCCCCTTCCACAATTGAAACAATCCGAAGCAGAACAGCGCAGCCGAGGAGATTCCCAGCAGCGCGCGGTTGACTTTTGGCCCGAGGCGCGCGGCGGCGCCAAAGACCAGGATGATCCCTGCCAGCGTGCCGACCATGGCGATGTAAAACCCAGCCAGGAAGCCAAGTCCGTTCACGGGGGCTTCGCGCCAGCCCGCCACCAAAATGGGACCCGTCACCAGCGTCCAAAAAATGTAGGGACCCGGGCTGAGCATGTTCATCAGCGCGGCTTTGGGCAAGCCCGTTACCGGGGATTCCGGTTGTGGGGCGTTCGCGTCAAAACTCCGCCAGGCTTTGAACGTGCCGTATGCCAGATACAGGATGAAGCATCCGCCTGCGATGTAAAGAACCCGTTGAAGCCAGCCGGGGACCTGACTCAGCACGAGAACACAAAGCAGGATGATGGGACCGTCGCTGACTAACGGCGCGAGAGCGGAAGGCAGAGTCCGCTGCCAGCCGCGGGTCAATGCCTGGGAGATGAGGTACGTTTGAAACGGTCCGGGTTGGGAGGCGGCGGCGAAGCCGAATCCAATGCCTTGAACGAGGTAAAGCCACATCAGCGGGCGGCTCCCGTTGCGTCACAACGGATGCGATACGTCACCATCCCGCGACACATCCGTGCGGTCATTCTTCCTCCGCATCGAAGACGAATTTGGTCGGATCTTCAAAGAGCACCGTCCATGCCAGGCACTTGCGTGGAGTGAAGACGTACAACCCGCCGCCATCCCATTGATGCGGGTCGGGGTTGTACCCGTCTTCGGCGTATTTTCGGTAGGCTTTCACCAATCTCTGCGCCAGCGCGCGGGATGGTTTGGGCGCAGGAGCGGACGCGCCTTCCAGGATGACCGCCTTCCATCCATCTTCGAGGTGAACGGTGACGCTGGGGTTCTTAAGGATGTTTCTGGCGTGGACCGTATCGGGACTGCCGTCGTAGTAGATCTTTCCATCGAGATAAACGCCCCAGCGCGGAACGACATGCGGGCGTCCGTTTGGACGGACGGAGCACATCCAATATTGCTTCGAGGCGGTCAGCCGTTCTTCAACATACTTCCACGACACTTGCGAAGTGGGATGATCCGCATAGCCGCCCGGCAGTTTCGGACGTGTCACCCTGGGCAGTTTCGGACGAATACTTTTTGGCATGGTCATTCTCCTAATAGATATTTGTCAAAAAACGCCGAGACGCGCGCTTCGTACTCTTCGGCGCGTTCCTTGTCGAATTCGACATGACCGAGTTCGGGATCGAACCACAGTTCCTTCGGCTCCTTCGCGGCATTATACAAAATCTGGCCGCTTTCCGGCGAGATGACCGTATCCGCGCCGCCCTGCATCAGGAAGACCGGGCGCGGGCTGAGAAGCGGAATCCACCGGGTGGCGTCAATCTCCTCCATTTTGACGCCTGTATCCGCCTCCGCCCAGAAGACGATGAGCGGCACGAACGGAAACTCCGGCAGGCCCGTGAAATGCTTTACGCTGGTCGCCACCGTATCGGGCATGGACGAGAAGGCGCAGTTGGCGGCGACGGCTTTGATGTTCTCGTTTTGCGCGGCGTATTGAATGGCGAGCATCCCGCCGAAGGAATTGCCGAGGATGCCGATCTTCCCCGGGTCAATATCGCCGCGGGAGACGAGATACCGATACCAGGCTTCCATATCCGCCATTTCGGTCACGCCAAGCGTGATGAGTTCGCCCTCGCTGTAATCGTGCGCGCGGATGGAGGTGATCAGCACGCCGTAGCCGTGACGGTGCATCATCTCCGCTTCGTTGAGCAGTTCCCGGCGCGTGGATTTGTATCCGTGCTGCATGATGATGACCGCGCCGTTCTCCGAAGGGACGAACCAGCCAACCAGTTCCATACCGTCGGGGTTGGTGACGGTGACATCCTCGAACGGCAGGTTGTAATCGGCGGGCGTTTCATCGGGAAGGCTGCGCGCCGCCATGGGCGCGTGGAGCAGGTCGTAGGCTTCCTGCCGTGTGCGCCAAAGCAAGCCGCCTGCGGCAAGGATGAATACGCCCGCAACGGCTCCGAGGATTATCCTTACGCTTCGTTTCATGGGTCACATCCTTTGGCATTGTTAGTATTACAGCGCAAGGCTGCTCCCTGCGCCGCCGTTCGCCGGCGGGAGACCTGGCGTAAGATAACCCGATTTGCTGCCTTGGTTTCAAGAGGCTTCCCTCACCCCAAACAAGGTTATATCTTCTGGGATGACTTCCCCCTCTCCCGATGGGAGAGGGCAGGGCGAGGGCTTTGGGCGGGGAACCTAGAAAATCTATTGGAGGGCGGCAACTTGAGTTAAGATACAATCCTGCGCCGCTTGTCGCTATGCCGCTGCCAAGTCCATTATCTTCCCAACGCCTGCTTCACCGCTTCGTAGACATCCACCACACCGAAACCGTAGGCGTTGTTGGGCGCGCCGCCCGTAAAACAACCGGCGGCGGTATCGCCTGTGTAGGGTTGGGCGGTGTCTATGATGAGTTGTTCCGTCGCTTCGATGTCGCCGATCAATTCAGGCTGGGCAGACCAGATCAACGCCACCACGCCCGCCAGGTGAGGACCCGCCATCGAAGTGCCGCTGTTGGGACCGTACGTGCCCTCCGGCAAAGCGGAAAAAATATCCACGCCCGGAGCGACGATATCAGGCTTGATTCTGCCGGAGCCGTCGGCGCTCACCGGTCCGCGGCTGCTGAACGGCGCCATATTGCCAAACCGGTCAACCGCGCCGACGGAGAAGACCGAATCATATAGCGAGAGCGGCGAGACAATCGTCTCGCAACCTGGGCCGTCGTTCCCCGCCGAGACCACCACAAATATTCCGGCGTGACGCAAATTATCCGCCGCATAGAGCAGGGCATTCGGGTCACAGCCTTCGATCTCAGGGCAGCCCCACGAATTGTTCATCACGTGCGCGGCTCGGGTTGGGTCGCCATCCAGGAACGGATCGCCGCCAAGCGGGAACGGCGCGAGCATGAACTGCATGCAATCGAGATAAAACGCCGGGTTGGCGAGATTGCGGTCTAAATTCACACAGCCGATCCACTGCGCTTCGGGCGCAACGCCGATTCCGTCCGCGCCCAAAATGGTGCCGAGCGTGTGCGTGCCATGACCGCCTTCGTCGTTGGGCGAGGTCGTGCCGTCCCAGGGGTCGAACCAGTTGTAATCGCCGCCGGAGTTAAAACCGCGATATTGTTTGGCAAGCGCGGGATGACTCCCATCCACGCCGGAATCGGACTGCCCCACCACGATCCCTTCGCCGCGCACGCCGAACTCCTCCCACACCCTGTCCGCGCCGATCATGGAGATGTTCCACTCCACGCCGCCGCTGGTCACAGAAAAAGGTCCCGGCGACGGCTCATCTTCGGGAACAGCGCGCAGCCTCGGGCTTGGAATGACGCGCTCCACTTCCGGGCGGGTCATCAAAAAGAGTCGGATGAGCGTCCCGCCCCGCACCTCCATCGCATTTTCCAAATAATACGGCGTGTATTCCACGCCAAAGGCATCGAAGATTTCGCGCAAGCCCGCCTGCGTTTTCAGCGCATGATCCGTCAACCGTTCGTAGGCGGCGGTCAAACGTTCCTCGCGGTTTTCGATTTTCGCCACGTCCGAAATATCCGCCTGGTCTTTGAGGATGACGAACAGACGGTCGCCGTAATTGCCGGGGTTGCCAAAGAGGAAAAAGACCGCGATGAGGGACATCCACGCGAGACCCGCGCCCGCCCACCCCACCGCCCGCTTCACAACAGACGTTGAGCCTGTTCCTGTTACCTGACGAAGAATCAACCCGACAATGCTCACACCCCAGCCGATGAGCAATGCAATGCCCGCTGCGCGAAACGCCATGTCGGAAATATCTCCAAGCACACTCGTGAGTTCGGTGGGGTCGAAGAACGCCAGCCCCGCAAACGCAAGGATGCCCACCGCTGCCGCCGCCGCGAAACGCGAAGGCAGGACCGCCGCAACCGCAAACGAAAACGCCGGGAGCAGCGCAGCCAGAATCAACTGCGCGCCGTCATACCCAAGCGCGGATGCAAGCAGGGAAAGAATCGCGCCCGCGCCCACGCCGTTGAGCAGCACGTTTTCGGCTTCTGCCATCAGCGCCGCCGCGAGCAAACCAAACGCCAGCCCCGCCAGCAAAGCGAGGAATACATCGCCCGCTGAGCCGAGCGAGCCATAAACCGCCAGCGGGAAAACCCCAAGCGCCGCAATGAGCAAGCCGAACGGGATTGCGCCTGCATCCCAAACCAGTTCCTTTTTACGGATGCGAATCACGACCAACGCGGCGGAGGCGGCAAACAGGAATTGCAGCATCGAACCGATTTGGTCGTTGTTTGCGCCCAGAGTTCTCAGCAGCAGGGCAGGGAAGCCCATCAGGGAGGCAGCGAACATGCCGAAGTACCAGGGCTTGAAGCGGTCGTCGCTGGTATAACGCCACAACAAGCCCGTGACGAGACTCACCGCCGCTGCCTGCGCCGCCAACCCGAGCGGTCCCACCCAGGCAAAAAAGCCGAGACTGAGCGAGACCAACGCGAACTGCTCGGAGTACCACAATACGAAGTGATAGACGAGCAGACAAACAGGCATGAGAAGCGCAATCAGCAAAAATAAAGCCAGCGCGCCGCCGCTGCGGTTTTTTGTTTCATAGATCGGTTCGTTCACAGGGTTCTCCTTGGGTTGAAGGTTGCGGATTCACTTCACTGTGCCTTCGATCTCTGCCTGCGCTTCTTCCATCTCTCGATGCGGGCGGACATTGAACGCCTTGAACGCCCATTGCACAGCGGGACCGATCAGCAGGGCAAAGACCAGCGTGCCGATGCCCGCCGGTCCGCCCAGCAGCCAGCCGGCGAGGAAGACCGCCACCTCCACCGAGCCGCGCGCCATGCGCAGGCTCAACTTTGTGGTGCGGTGCAGAGCCAGCATCAGGCTGTCGCGCGGACCCGCCCCTGCATCCACGCCGATGTAGATGGCGCTGGCAATGCCCTGGGTCAACACGCCGCCCAACAGCATGATAGACTGCATGACGATTTGATTCTCAACCGATGGAATGATCCGCAAACACAAGTCCAGCCAGGGACCGATGCTCAGGATGTTTCCCAGCGTCCCCCAGCCGACCTTTTCCCTCAACAGCAGCGCGGCGATCAATACGGTGAATCCCACAATCACGGTAATCGTGCCGACGCTTAATCCCGTAATGTCGGCAAGCGCCACCTCGAACACCGACCAGGTCCCCGTCCCAAGATTGGCGCGGATGGTCAGCGCAATCGAAAGCCCGAACAGCGCAAAGCCGATTTGAATGACAAGAAAATCACGGATGAACGTCTTCCAGCGAACCGGTTTGAGCATGGTGCTCCTTTGAAAGTATGATGATACCATCTCTTGTTTAGCGCAGGGGCGACCTGTCAAGTATCGGCACAGCGTCGGCCGCCTTTTGTGGAAAGTTTTCGCGAAACATGGTTGAGTCGCCCCTGCTGCGTGAGGTCCTCCATTAAGACAAAAAGAGACGCGATGGGCTTCCATCGCGCCTCCTGCGTGAACCTGAGTCTGTGCCAGCACTTCCAAGCGGGGTACGCCGCCTCAGGCTCCGACGCTTCGATATTCCGCAGCGAGGCAGACATCAACCCCGCCAGACAAACCGCGCCTGCACCGTTCACAAGAACCGTTTTTTTGTTCACTCACGTTACATCCCCGGGCGTTTCAACATCGGCTGCCATTGACCATACGTCAATGAACGCCACAACCATTCTAACGGACCAAATTGAAATTTTGCCAGCCACCATGCGCTCAAAGGAATCTGGCAAAGATACACGATGAACGTAACTCCCCACAGCCCGGCTGCGCCGATCTCTTCATACAGCCCAAAACCGAAACCGAAAAATAACAACGAACAGATCAGGGATTGCAAGACGTAATTGGTCAGCGCCATGCGTCCCACATTGGCGATCGGTGCAAGCGCACGCTGACCCAAACCGGTCTGCAAGAACAACGCCAGCCCGGCAACATACGCCGCGGATAACACAGGCGCGCCAAAGACGAAGGCGACACTTTGCAGCCACGCAGAAGAGGAATACACATACAAAGCATTGAGCGGAAGACCGATCAGAAGTCCAAGCCACCCTGCACGCACAAACAAAGTACGTACCTCCCCCACACGCTCAAGAATCCGCAAACGCCCTGCGAGTAAACCCAGCAGGAATAACGCCATCACACTCAGACCTTGAAACAAAGCAATAGCCAGGAAACTGAAAGGAGAAAAGAATGCCTGAAATACCATCACATCAAGGAAAGAGGCGCTGGAATAGGCTTCGCGCGCCATCGCCACCATATCCAAGCCGGGGACCGGTTCGTTGGCGTTCGGTCCGCCCACCAGGGCAAGGAACAGGAACGAAATGAGCAGCAAGATACCCGCCCAGATCGCCAGGGTGCGGTTGGAGCGGTTGCGGAACATGAACAAGGCAAACCCCAGCAAGGCATATAAACGCAGAATATCTCCATACCAAAGAAGGATGGAATGTAAAACGCCCAGCCCAAACAGAATCCACAAGCGGCGCGGATAAATGGATTTCAAGTCCCTGCCTTTGCCTTCTGCCCGCGCAAATTGCACGGAAAACCCCAAGCCAAACAGGAAGGAAAAGATCGTATAGAACTTGCCCTCCGCCAGCAGCAACATCAGATCGCCGGCGAACTCATCCCATTCAGCAGCAGGTTCGGGCATATAGCCGGGGAAGAAGGCGGGCGAAGCAAACCCGACAATGTTCACCGCTAATATGCCAAAGACGGCGAATCCGCGCAGAATATCCAGGATCTGAATCCGTTCCCTGACCGCAACAGGCTGTAATGATTGATTCATGCGGGGGTCTCCGAAGAAGGGCGATACGGTTCTTCCCGAACATTGTGCGCGTACAGAATCTTGATCATTATGGCAGGCGCCAGCCATTCAAACCCCGGCACGGGAGCGACGACATACATATTCAGCAATAACGCCAACACGATCAGAAAAAACGACACGGGACGCTGTAAATACAGCGCTGTCCGCGTTACGATGAGCGTTCCGCCCAAAAGGAAGAAATACCAGAACACCCCATACAAAAGATCGCCCGGCCCGAAAAGCCACGCCGCCAGCAAGGTATGGACGTGAAAGGACGAAAAGAACAGATGATTCTTGAACCATCGCGCCGAAGGCGGTTCGTCGGCACGGGCGGGCGTATGATAAAAACGCTTGCAAGAGTTGAGCGCATTGGCAACTACGCCGCCCGCCACATCGAAAGCAAGCAAACCCGCCACAAGGTACTGCCACCACGCCCAATCCAATTGACCTGTCAAATATAAATACACATACAAACCGGCGCCCATCAACCCGGCAGCCCAGCCCAGCGCCTGCTCGGCGATCGTCGCGCCCGTCCCAGCCATGAAATCAGGCTCCCCGTCATAGTTCCAAACCACATTCGCTTTTTGTTCCATTATTCACCTCTGTTTCTCAAGTCCGTCAAACACCACGTTCACCGATTGCGTCAGCATCTGCACCGCATCCAGATTGTGCGGGTCGAGCGACGCGAGTTCCAACGTCCCTTCGTACAGAGCCGCCAGCGCCGCCGCAGCAGCAGCCGCGTCTCCCTCGCATAATTCGCCCGCATCCATGCCCTGTTGAATGATCTCCGCCAGCGCATTACGATAATGCGTGAAATACCTTTGAATATGCCGCCGCACTTTTGCATCGCGGTGCGCCAGCGTGTACAAGTCATAGGTTAGCGGCATATACGCCATGGCTTCGGGGATGCTCGTCTGCACATACGCCAATAACCGTTCGCGCACCGTGCCCGGCGCGCCCAGCATGGACTTCAACGCCACCACATCTTCATCAATCAGCCGGTCCATGATGGCGAGAATGACATCGTCCTTGCCTTTGTAATACCAGTACACACCGCCCACGCTGAGCTTCGCCTCGCGGGCAATATCTTCCATGCGGGTGGCGGCAATGCCCTTGCGGTTGAACACCCTGGCAGCCGCCTCCAGAATTTGGGGGATCCGTTCGTCGCTCACATCGGGTCTGGGCATGGCGCCTCCATTACTGAATACAAATTCGGTTTTCAAGTCAAAGAAAAAAGGCGTGAACGCCTAAAACTGAATGATTATTCGGTTATTCTACCTACACATCACTGCCTTGTCAAGCCTGTGATACACTCGCCGCATGAACCTCATCCTCAAACCCGGACGCGAAAAAAGCCTGCTGCGACGCCACCCCTGGGTCTTTGCCAGCGCACTGCAAACGCCGGATGCCTCAGCCGCTTCCGGCTCGACGGTGGACCTGCTTGCCCCCAATGGGCAGTTTCTCGCCCGAGCCTCGTACTCCCCTCACTCGCAGATTCGCGCGCGGGTGTGGACGTTCGATGACGAGCCGGTGGATAGGGAACTCTTTCGCAAACGAATCAAAGCGGCAATCGAAATCCGCAGAAGGCTGGATGTGGAAAACCACTCCAATGCGTACCGCCTGATTCACGGCGAATCGGACGGCATCCCCGGCTTCATCGTGGATCGTTACAACGCTGCGCTCGTCCTGCAATCCCTCACGGCTGGCGCAGAATTCTGGAAGGAATCGCTCGCCAGCCTGCTCATCGAAGAGACCGGCATCCAAACCATCTACGAACGCTCCGACGCAGACGTGCGCGAGCTGGAAGGTTTGCAGCCCGTCACTGGAATTCTGCGCGGCGACCTTTCTTCTTTCGTCCTACCCATTTCAGAACACAAACTCGAATTCAAAGTGGATATTGCCCACGGCCACAAAACCGGTTTCTACCTCGACCAGCGCGAAAACCGCCGCCGCGTCGGCGAACTATCCAAAGACCGGGATGTGTTGAACTGCTTCTGCTACACCGGCGGGTTTTCCATCCATGCGCTGGCGAACGGAGCGAGGTCTGTGCTTTCGGTGGATTCATCCGCCGATGCGCTCGCCCTGCTCGAAGAGAACATCGCGCTCAACAACCTGCCTGCCGGCCGCCACACCTCCCTCGAAGGCGATGTCTTTCAACTCCTGCGCAAATTCCGCGATGAAGCGCGTTCCTTCGACCTCATCATCCTCGACCCGCCCCGCTTCGCGCCCACATCCGCCCATGCCGAGAAAG
>QMIW01000090.1 GCA_024434165.1 Chloroflexota bacterium
ATGGCGAAGGAAAAGTTTGACAGAAGCAAACCGCATCTGAACGTGGGGACGATGGGGCACATTGACCACGGCAAGACGACGCTGACAGCAGCGATCACGAAGGTGGCGGCGATGATGGGGCAGGCGGAGTTCAAAGCCTACGACCAGATTGACAACGCGCCGGAAGAGAAGGCGCGCGGGATCACGATCAACATCGCGCACGTGGAATACCAGACCGCCAAGCGGCACTACGCGCACGTGGACATGCCGGGGCACCGCGACTACATCAAGAACATGATCACAGGTGCGGCGCAGGTGGACGGAGCGATCCTGGTGGTGGCAGCGCCGGATGGTCCGATGCCGCAGACGCACGAACATGTGCTTTTGGCGCGCCAGGTGGAAGTGCCGAGTATTGTGGTGTTTTTGAACAAAGTGGATATGATGGACGACCCGGAACTGCTGGAACTGGTGGAGCTGGAGCTGCGCGAACTGCTCAACAAGCAGGGTTTTCCGGGCGACACAACGCCGATCGTGCGCGGGAGCGCCAAGCAGGCGCTGGACAGCGCCTCGACCGATCCGAACGCGCCGGAGTATGCGCCGATCCGCGAGTTGCTGCGGGTGATTGACGAATACATCCCGGAGCCGAAGCGTGACATCGAAAAGCCGTTCATGATGAGCGTGGAAGACGTGTTCTCGATCAAGGGACGCGGAACGGTGGTGACGGGGCGCATTGACCGCGGGGTGATCAAAGTGGGCGAGCCGGTCGAGATCGTGGGCTTGCGCGAGACGAAGAGTTCGGTGGTGACGGGCGTGGAGATGTTCCACAAGCAGCTGGACGAAGGCATGGCAGGCGACAACGTGGGGCTGCTGCTGCGCGGCATCGAACGCGAGGACGTGGAACGCGGGCAGGTGCTGGCGAAGCCGAAGAGCATCACGCCGCACAAGAAGTTCCTGGCGGAAGTGTACGTGTTGAAGAAGGAAGAGGGCGGGCGGCACAAGGCGTTCTTCAGCGGGTATCGTCCGCAGTTCTACATTCGCACGATGGACGTGACGGGCGACATCAAGCTGCCGGAGGGCGTGGAGATGGTGATGCCGGGCGACAACGTGAACATGACGGTGGAACTGATCGTGCCGGTGGCGTTGGAGCAGGGTTCGAAGTTCGCCATCCGCGAAGGCGGTCTGACCGTCGGCGCTGGGGTCGTCACCAAAATCCTCGAATATGAAAGTTAGGTAGTAAAATGGCATCGAAGAAGAAGGATATCCGTCCGGTCATCACCTTGCAGTGTAACGACTGCAAGGAACGGAACTACACCACCGAGAAGAATCGCCGCAACGATCCGAATCGGATGGAACTCAAGAAGTATTGCTCGCGCTGCAGGAAGCACACGACGCACCGCGAAACGAAGTAATAAAAGTGTCAGGTTCCAGGTGTCAGGCGTCAAGTTTCTTTGCCTGACACTTGACACCGAAAACTTGACGCTTATTTAGGCCAGTGGCTCAATTGGCAGAGCACTCGTCTCCAAAACGAGCGGTTGTGGGTTCAAGTCCTACCTGGCCTGCCTCAAGGCAACGCCGCGCCCAGCGGCGTTTTAGCCGTAAAATAACGAAGGAGCATTGCCTTGGCTGAGAAAGCAAAGAAAGTCAAGAAACAGGAAAACGCCATCCAGCGTTATTTCCGCGAAACCACCGGGGAGCTTCGCAAGGTCAGTTGGCCCACATGGCCCGAAGCGCGCCGCCTGACCGGTCTCGTTTTGCTGGTCATGCTGGTGATGGGGCTTTTCCTCGCCGGTGTGGATTACGCAGCCGCCCAACTGATGGATGTCATCCTTGGGCTGTAGGTAAGTTTGCAGGAAATCGAGGAACGAATGGATTTGCAGGAACCGCAAGAGCAGTTCGAACAAGAACCGATGGAGGAAACCTCCGCGGAGCAGCCCGCTCCCGCGGATGATTCCGCTTCCGTGTCGGACCCGATGCCTGCTCCTGCTTCCGAAGCGAAGATTCCCTCCAACCTTCCCCCCGTCGAAGCGACCGTCGAGGGACCGGCGTGGTATGTCATCCATTGTTACTCGGGCTACGAGAACAAGGTGCGCCACAACCTCGAACAGCGCATCGAGACGATGGGCATGAAGGACAAGATCTTCGACGTGGTCATCCCGACCCAGGAGGAGATCGAGGTCAAGGATGGGAAGCGCCGCACAGTGGAGCGCCACATCTTCCCCGGTTATGTGCTGGTGAACATGGTGCTCACGGAGGAATCCTGGTATGTGGTGCGAAACACCCCCGGCGTGACCGGCTTCGTTGGCATGGGCAACAACCCCACGCCGCTGCGTCCCGAGGAAGTGGCTCAGATCGTCAAGCGCATGGAAGCCGAAGCGCCCACAGTGAAGGTCACCTTCAAACAGGGCGAGCGTGTGCGCATCATTGACGGACCGTTCAACGACTTCCGCGGCGTGGTCTCGGAGATTGACATGGAACGCAGCAAGGTGCGTGTGATGGTCAGTTTCTTCGGGCGCGAAACGCCGGTGGAACTGGATTTCCTGCAGGTCGAAAAATCGTAGAACCAGTAAGCAGTCATCGGCCGCGAGTCATCCGTTTCGCGGATCGCTATGAGCCGATCACTGATTAGTGGGAGTGGCGCCAGAGCGCCACGCTAATACCACGAGGAGTTTAAGAAAATGGCAAAGAAACTGAAAGCAATCGTTCGTCTCCAGCTCGAGGCTGGCAAGGCAAACCCCGCGCCTCCGGTCGGTCCTGCGCTGGCAAGCCATGGCATTAACATCATGGCGTTCTGCAAGGAATACAATGCGCGCACATCCAACCGCCCGGGCGAAATTCTCCCGGCGGAAATCACCATCTATACCGATGGCTCGTTTACGTTCGTGCTGCGCACCCCGCCTGCCGCGGTGCTGTTGAGAAAAGCCGCAAAGGTGGAAAAGGGTTCCGGCGTGCCAAACAAGGAAAAGATTGGCAAGGTGACCCGCGCACAGATCAAGGAAATCGCCGAGATGAAAATGAAGGACCTTAACGCGATCAACCTCGAAGGCGCGATGAAGCAGATCGAAGGCACAGCCCGCTCGATGGGCATTACGATTACCGACTAATTTGTGGGAGGGTTGTTTGGTTTTTTAGCCGCCTAGCCGCCTGGTCACATAGTCGTACCCGACTACTCGACCAACGGACTGGTTGACCACGAAACCACACCGACCCGCTTGCACCACGGAGGAAAAAATGGCTAAACACGGAAAGAAATACCTGGCGGCTCTCGCCAAAGTTGATGTTGACAAAGTTTACTCTTCGCGCGAGGCGGTTGCGCTGGCGAAGGAAACCACCATCACCAAGTTCGATGCAACCGTCGAAGTTCACATGCGCACCACGCTCGATTCCCGCCAGGCAGACCAGCAACTGCGCGATGTAGTCGTGCTCCCTCACGGCTTGGGCAAGACCGTGCGCGTTCTGGTTTTTGCCCAGGGCGAAGGCGCTGCCGCCGCCCGCGCCGCTGGCGCTGACATGGTCGCGGACGATGACGAATCGCTGAAGAAGATCGAAGGCGGCATGCTGGATTTCGACGTCGCCATCGCCACGCCCGATGCGATGGGCAAGGTGGGCCGCCTGGGTCGCGTGCTTGGTCCGCGCGGACTCATGCCGAACCCGAAGGCAGGCACGGTTGTCCCTGCGCAGGATTTGGAGCGCGCCATCAAGGAAGCCAAGGCGGGGCGCGTGGAATTCCGTCTCGACAAGAGCAATAACATCCACGTTTCCATCGGCAAGGCTTCCTTCTCCGCCGACCAGTTGTATGAGAACTACGCGGCGCTGATGGATGCCATCAACAAGGCACGTCCCTCCGGCGCGAAGGGCAATTTCATCAAGCGCGTCACGATCACCACCACGATGGGACCCGGCGTGAAAGCCGATCCCAACGAACATGTGCAAGGAGCCGGATAACCCTATCCGATAATTCCTGAAACGACCACTTCGCCAGTGAAGGCGGGTGTTCCAGGCAGCGGTCAGTGCGAAGGTTCGAGACCGCCCGGGAACTTAATTTCCTGCTCAGGTGAAGACTGACAGCATATTTCCCTGCCTGGGAGTGCGAGAAGTCTTTGCCTTGCGAGAGTGGCAAAGACTTTTTTCACGAAAGGAGGTGAATACCCTTTGGCAATTTCCAAGCAACGCAAGGAAGAGGTGCTTGCCCATTATTCCGACTGGGTCAAGCGCAGCCAGGCGATCATTCTGGTGGAGTACACCGGCGCGAACATGAAATCCCTCGATGCCATTCGCGCGAAAGTCCGCGAATCGGGCGGTGAGTTCCACGTCGTCAAGAATACGCTTGCGCGCCGCGCGTTCGAAGCGAACGGGATGGAGTTCCCCAGGGAACTTTTGGTGAAGTCCTCTGCGATCTCCTTCGCATTCACAGACCCTGCCTCCACCGCCAAGGCGCTGACCGATGCCACAAAAGGCAGCGAGTTCGTCAAGGTGAAGGGCGGTTTCATGGCTGGCAAAGCGCTGACCGCTGCGCAGGTGAAGGCGCTCTCCGATATGCCGCCGCTGCCTGTTGTCCGCGCCCAGTTGCTGGGCGTGCTGCAGGCACCCGCCGGAAAACTGGTCCGTACTGTTGCGGAACCCGCCCGCGGACTGGCGGCTGTCATCAAGGCGTTCACGGAGAAGAGCAGTTCTCCCGCCGCCGCGTAGCGCAAGATTTATCTTGCGCCATCACGCAACATAAATTCCCCTTCGGGGACAAGTTGTTGCGGCACTGAAAGTCAACCAATAAAAATTACTTAGCAAGGAGTGCTAAACAATGTCTGACAAGCTCGAAAAACTCGTGGAAGAACTTTCCACTCTTTCCGTCCTTGAGGCGGCTGACCTCGTGAAGAAACTCGAAGAAAAGTGGGGCGTTTCCGCCGCCGCTCCGGTGGCTGTTGCCGCTGTCGCCGGTGGCGCCGCCGCCGCTTCCGCTGAACCCGTTGAAGAGAAGACTGAGTTCGATGTGGTCATCAAGGATGCGGGCGCGAAGAAGATTGACGTCATCAAGGTCATCCGCCAGTTGACCAGCCTCGGTCTCGGCGAAGCCAAGGCGATGGCGGAAACCGCCGGCTCCAAAGTTCTCACCGGCGTGGGCAAGGATGCCGCGATGGACGCCAAGAAGAAGCTCGAAGAAGCCGGCGCGCAGGTCGTGGTCGAGTAACAGGGTTTACGAAACCCCAAACTGGAAACTACGCATCCCCGCAGGGTCTCAAGCCTTGCGGGGATGTGCGTTTAATCGAAATTTCCAAACTGGTACCAATGTCCTATTTGGGATGGGGGAGCACGGGCATATAATTCTCGTTGTGGTCTGACCACCAGACCACAGAGATGCCCATGAAAATTGAACGGATTTCCCATAAAACGCTGGCAGAGACAGTGGCGGGAAAGCTGGTCGCTTCCCTGCTGGATGGCAGCCTCCAGCCCGGTATGCAGCTCCCGCCTGAGCGCGAATTGATCGTCAAATTCGGCATCAGCCGCGCGACGCTGCGCGAGGCGCTCAAAACGCTGGAGAAGCACAACCTGGTTGAGTCGCGCAAGAACGTTGGCTGGTTCGCGCGCGAGATCAACGAATCGAACCTGACCCGGGCGAAGGAACTGGCTGGCGGGAATGGCGGACAGGCTGACCGTCCGGCGCGAAGCGAGCCGCCCACCGGTCCCATCCGCGTGCCGATCGCTCCCGATAAGCCGGTCCGCATTCCCAATCTTCAAAAAGATCGCCTTGGCACGTTCGATTTTATTTCATGGTGGGACCGCGAGAAAGTTCAAAACGCAAAAGTGATGGTGGTGGGGGCGGGGGCGCTGGGTAACGAGGTCATCAAGAACCTTGCCCTGATGGGCATCGGACATATATTCATTATTGATTTCGACAAGATCGAACTCGCCAACCTGAGCCGTTCGGTGCTGTTCCGCGAGACAGATAACAACCGCAGCAAGGCGGAGATCGCCGCGGCGCGCGCAAAATCTGTGAACCCGCAGGTGCACGTGCAATATCTCAACGGCGATATCACAACCAAGGTGGGCTTGGGAATTTTCCGCCGCATGGACGTGGTGATCGGCTGCCTCGATAACCGCGAGGCGCGGCTGGCAGTGAACCGCTTCTGTTACTGGGTGAACAAGCCCTGGGTGGATGGCGCGATTCAGGAATTGCTTGGACTGGTGCGCGTCTTTGTGCCGGGACAGGGCGCCTGCTACGAATGCACGCTGACCGAGCAGGCTTTGCGCGACCTTTCGCTTCGTTACTCCTGCCCGCTGCTTGCCCGCCAGAATATTTTATTGGGCAAAGTCCCGACCACTCCGACCATCGCTTCGATCATCGGTGCGATGCAGTCGCAGGAAGCGTTGAAACTGATCAACGACATGCCCGTGCAGCCCGGCAAGGTGACTCACTTCAACGGCATGGTCAATGAGATGCATACGACGGCGTACGTGCCGCGCGACGATTGCGAGTCGCACTGGACGTACGGCAACATCACCGAACTGCCCGCGCGGGTGGAACGGACAACGCTCGACGACCTGCTGCGCATCGCCTGCGCCGACCTCGGCTTGAACGCCGTGATCGAATTGGATCAGGAATTGGTGACGAAACTGGAATGTCCGAACTGCCACACCGTGGAAGAAGTGCTGCGCCCGCTCAGCGAAGTGACCGTGGAAGCGGGCAACTGCCCGACCTGCGGCGTGCTGCGCGAAGCCTCGCTGACGCACGTCATCACCGGCGAGGAACCTTTCCTGCATCGCACGCTGGCGAGCGTGGGTGTGCCGCCGCTGCACATCATCCGCGCGCACAACGGGCAGGAATATCGTTTTTATGAAATGACCGGCGACCTGGCGGAAGCGCTGCACTTCCGCGACTTTGAGTCCACGGTCAAACTCACGGATAAAAAAAGCGCCCGCATTCGGTTGAAGGAAAAAGTCCAGTTGAAAGATGGAAAGGAGCCAGCGGTTCTCAAACTCCGCCCGCATCGCATTCGGCTCCGTGATTGAGCGAGATGATTGAAATGTCCGTTTCCGCCGCTATGACCAGCAACTCCCGCACTTCCACCACCCGCCGCTCCGGTTTCCTTTGGAGACTGGTCGGATCCGCACTGCTTGGCGTGGGCATGGCGGGATTCATGGCGCTGGTCAATGTGCATCAAACCGAACTCTCCCCGGTATTGATGACGATTTTCTCAGTCCTCATTGTGGGTCTGACGGTGGGAACCGCGCCGCGCACATTTTTTTACGGCTGGTCGGTGTGGATTCGTTTTCTAGCAATGCTGGTCTCTTTACCTTTGGGAATGTTTGCGCTTGGCTTCTTCACAAACTGGTCCATGGGCATTGGACCTTTGGGTCCATGGCTCGCAGGCGCGATTGACCCCGACCAGGCTGTTCAGTTGGGCAGCGCATTCCTCGTCGCGGCGATCACATTGACGGCTTGGAGCAAGCCGAAGGTCAAAGTGACGGATGCGCTCGCCCGTTCACCGGAAGCGGCGCCCGTATCACAAGCAAGCTCTTTGCATGCCATCGTTTCAAGGAAATCGAAGCGTACGCCCAAGACCAATTCGCTCTTGAATTTTTTGGATATCTCCAAACTTAGACAGCGGTCCAGTTCGGGAAATGGAAAGTTGGTTCTTTCCTCTGTGATGCGGCAGAAACGCCTCGGGCTGGGACGCGCCTTCCGCCGCCGACCAAGCGTGCAAGTTTCGATGTATGAAGAGCATCGCTGCCCGTTCTGCCTGGAAGTGGTCAAACACAACGATCCGCGCGGCGTGAAAAAATGCGAAGTTTGCAACACCCTGCACCATGCGGATTGCTGGGATGTGGCTGGCGCGTGCCAGGTTCCCCACCTCAATACCTGACGGAGGAGTAGATTTATGCCTGATCTCAATGTCACCATCGTTCTTCCCAGCGGCGGAGCGCGCGCCGCGGAAATTCCCGATGACGTGCCGCTTCGAGAGTTGATGCCCGAACTGACCTCCCTGTTGGAGCTGCCGACCGTCGGACCCGACGGGCGTCCCATGGGCTACCGCCTCGACAGCAAAGCCCTCGGACGGGAATTGAAGGAGAACGAAACGCTCTCCGCCGCTGGCGTGCCGGAAAACGACCGCCTCATGCTCACCGCGGACATCACCGCCGGCAGCGCAATTTCCGTGGCGGATAGCCCCCGTATGAGACGCCTGCGCGCTGACTTCGAGTTGATGCAGGAACTTGCCGCGCGCAGCGACCTGATCAGTTTCAAGCCGGTCGGCGCGCGTCCCGGCGTGCCTCCCGAACGATACATCGTCACCTTTGCCTGCAAGAGCATCGTCGGTGTGGATCGCGCGGGCAAGCCGAAATACGGAACGCATCACCAGGTGGAAATCTACCTGCACAATCAGTATCCGCAGCGCTGGCCCGGCATGAAGTGGCTGACCCCGATATGGCATCCCAACATCAATCACCTGAACGGAAGCGTGTGTATTGACGCCGCATGGTGGACCGCCAGCCGCTCGCTGGACCGCCTCGTGGTCATGCTGGGAGAGATGCTCCAGTGGAAAAACTTCCACGACGACCCGACCAAGCCGCCCTTCCCGTGGGATGCGGAAGCGGCACGCTGGTCGCGTGAATATCGCAAGACACATCCCAACGAATTCCCGGTAGATCACCGCGAACTGCTGCGACCCGAACGGGTCAAGATCAAACCCGTCGAACAGAAGAAGAAACCGGTCATTCGTTTGAAGTAGTCATTGTAGCGCGCGCAAAATCATATCCATTTAGAGAAAAGGAGAAAATCATGGCTGATATACCTGTCACCCTCGTGCTTCCGTCTGGCGGAACCCGCAATGCCGAAGTCCCGGACGACGTGGCTGTGAAGGACCTGCTTCCCGAACTGACCACGTCGCTGGAACTGCCCACCACCGGACCCGATGGACGCCCCATGTCCTATCGGCTGGACAGCAAAGCGCTCGGGCGCGAACTAAAGGAAGAGGAAACCCTCTCCCAGGCGGGCGTCCCGCAAAACGACCGGCTGATGATGACCGCCGACGTGACTGCCGGGTAACTTTCTACGCCGGGCGCTCGGTTTTCAACGGAGCGCCCGGACACCTCGATTTTGGATCTGGACCATGGCTGGCAACGGAATCCGCCTCTCCTCCCCGGTCACCGCGAGACCCAAGCGGGCTTGCATGCCGCTTGCACGCTCGAAGCGCTGGGTTTCGATCTACGAACGCGACAGCCACCCGCCGCTTGTGAAGGTCTTCGTCACGCAATCGGCGTATTCCCGCATCGTCCTGCATTCGCTCAGCGAACTGGACGATGAGATCGGCGGCGCGTTGGTAGGTTTATGGTGTATTGACCGCAACTCCGGCGAGCAGTTTGTCGTTGTCCAGCACATGCTTCCCGCCCGTTATACGCGGCAGGGCAGCGTGTACCTGACCTTTACCCAAGATACCATCCTGGACTTCCACGAGGAGATCGAGAAAAACCACAGCGGGAAGCGCATCGTCGGCTGGTATCACACCCATCCGCGCATGGGAATCTTCCTGTCCCATTACGATACCTTCCTGCACAACAACTTCTTCCCCGAGCCGTGGCAGGTGGCGTTGGTGGTCGAGCCGCACAGTTCCCTCGGCGGGTTTTTCATCCGCCGCCCCGGTGGAACGCTCGACCCGACCCGTTACTTTGGTTTTTACGAATTGAACGGCAATTTGGGAAGGAGCATGGTGGATTGGCGGAATCTCCATGACGATGAAAACGAAGGAGGCTCAAAATGAGCAGACGAATGCGTACTTACTTCTATGCCGTACTGGGTGCGATCGGCGGTTTGATCGGCTGGCAGGTGAGCAACCGCCTCGGACTTTCGTTTGTCGAAAACCTGTACCTGAGCGAAGTGGTGGTCGGCGCGCTGGTCGGCTGTCTCATCGGGCTGTTTATCGGCGTCACCGAAGGCTTGCTCACACGCAACCCGGTGCAGGCATTGAAATCCGGTTTGTTCAGCGCCGTGCTGGGCATTATCGCAGGCGGCATCGGCTTGCCGCTGGGCGAGTTCCTCTTCCAGGCGGTCGGTGCCGGCATTGTCGGACGCGCGCTCGGCTGGGCGGTCTTTGGTCTCCTGCTTGGGCTTGCCGAAGGGATCGTGGGCAAGACTCAGGCATGGAAAGGGATGCTCGGCGGCCTGATTGGAGGCGCGCTCGGAGGCGTCCTGCTCGAAAGCGCGCACAACTGGCTGGCAGATCCGCTCACCGGCAAAGCAGCGGGTCTCGTCCTGCTTGGCGCTTCGGTGGGCGCGTTCATTTCCCTCATCGTCGTTTTGCTTTCGCGCGCCTGGCTGGAAGTCACATCGGGAAAACTCAAAGGCACCGAGTTCATCCTCGATAAGTTCATGCGTGCGGGCGGTCCCGCAGTTGCCATCGGAAGTTCCCCGCTCAAATCCGAGATCGTCCTGCCCGACCCCGACATCGCCCCGCAGCACGCCATGCTCACCGGCGACGGCGCGCGCTTTTCCCTGAAGGATATGAGCCTTTCCGGCACGTACCTGAACGGAAAGAAGATTCAAGTTGCCCCGCTTGCCAACGGACAAAAAATAAAAATGGGCAATACCGAATTGGTTTATCACGAGAAGAGGTAGCCATGCGAACGAGAACCAATCGCCTCCTGCCGACCTTCGTCCTGCTTCTGTTCCTGACGCTGGGTGCGCCGCTTGGGGCTTTTGCCCAAAGCGACCTGCAAGTCCGCATCACGCAGGTGGATACGTCCAAATTCCCAAACGTCACGGTGTACGTCTCCGTGACCGACTCGGCAGGCGAGCCGGTCGGCGTGGATGCTTCCGCGATTCAAATTTACGAGAATGGCGAATTGATGCAGCCCGTTGATATTCGCGGCGGCGGCGAGAGCGGCGAAGGGCAGGCGGACCCACTGACCACCATGCTGGTCATTGACATCTCCGGCAGCATGGACAAAAACGACAAGATCGGCGCCGCCAAAGAAGCGGCAAAGACCTACGTCACCCAAATGCGCCCCGGCGACCAGGCGGGGTTGATCGCCTTCGATACGCAGGTTTATAACGTCCAGCCCATCACCACCGATACCGTTGCATTGATCAATGCAATTGACGGCTTGGAAACCGGCAGCGATACCGCCCTGTTCAACGCCCTTGTCGAAGCGGAAAAAGCCCTGGCAAATGTATCCGGGCGCAAGGCAATCATCGCCCTGACGGACGGCATGGATAACCAAAGCCAACACACCGCCGATGAAGTGATCGAGCAGATCGGTCCCAGCGGTTTGACCATCTCCACCATCGGCTTTGGCGACCCAACCCTGACTTCGCAGGAAGGCTTGGACGAACCTGCCCTGAAATCCCTCGCGGAGCGCTCCGGCGGTTTATACAGTTTCGCGGAAGACGCAGAGTCGTTGGGCGCGCTGTACGCGCAATTTGGGCGTGTGCTGCAAAGCGAATACGCCATCACCTACGTGTCCCCGTCGGCGCTGCGCGACGGCATCAATCGCAGCCTGACCGTGTCTCTCTCCACCGCTGGCGTTTCCACAGATGCCAATTACAACCCCGGCGGCGTCCTGCCGGAAGTGCCGCAGACTTCATTGCAACTGTTTGGCGTAATCCTCGCCGGGCTGCTGGCGCTGCTGGTCCTTCCCATGCTCTTCTCCGGCGGCATGAAAATGTTCGGCGGGTTCAAGCGCAAGGGACGAATCAAACTGGCAAAACCCACGCCTGCCGGCAGGAAACCGCAGGTCAAGATCAAATAAAAAATCATCCGCAGATTGCGCGGACTCTCGCAGATTTTTTTCCTTCAAAGAGACGATCTGCGTAATCTGCGGATCGTTTTATCATGTGCCTGGTCCCGTTGCTGAGACGATCTTCCCGTCATGCCATTCGGGGTCGGCTTCGAGGAACGAACGGAAGATCAAATAACGCTCGTGTTGTTTGGGATCGTCGGCGTTTGCCTGGTAGGATTCCTTGTCCTTGAAAACCGCCACCAGATAATATTCATCGGAATCCGCGTCCATTTGGAAGATGTAGTCCGCCACCCAGCCGGGGATTTGAACCGAGTCAAACTCGTCCATTTTTTTCCTGAATTCCTCCTTGTCCACATCTTTTCGGACTCGAAACCGCGCAATCGTTCCGTACATGCAAGCCTCCTTTATGTATCAATAAAAAACGACAATCATCTATTAATACACCCGGAGAATCAAAAAGAGGCGGCAGGACGCCGCCTCCTTGCATGTTTTGGGTTTTGGTAGCGGGTCTGCGTAAATGAGCGAGATACTATCTCATTTATTTTGACCCATCACCTGGATTTCTACACCGCCAGCCGGTCCACCTTGCGGATGACCATGACGACCTTGCCTTTGATATCCAGCGGCTCGTTCTTTTTGAGCAGGATGGGTTTGTAGGCGGGATTGGCGGGTTGGAGGCGGT
Source organism: Chloroflexota bacterium (assembly GCA_024434165.1). Classification (GTDB taxonomy): domain Bacteria; phylum Chloroflexota; class Anaerolineae; order Anaerolineales; family Villigracilaceae; genus Villigracilis. Next base: position 12,389 of record QMIW01000090.1, read on the forward strand.
AGCCATCCTTTTCCTTGTAGAAATATTTGAGAGTGGTCTCGTTCCGGTCGTTGAGCCAGACCGCCACCATCTCGCCGTTGCGGGCTTCCTGCGCGGGCTTGAGCACAACGATGTCGCCGTCGTTGATCATGGCGTCAATCATCGAGTCTCCCTGCACCTGGAGGGCGAACAGGTCTTTGCCTTTTTCCCTGGAAGGCATCAGGGATGCGGCGATGTCAACCGTGTCTTCCGCGGTGAAGGGGTTGAAATCGGAAGCGGGGATGGGAATGGGTTCGCCGGCTTGAATGACGCCGAGCACCGGCACGCGGAGCAGGTCCCCGAGGGGGTTGTTGTTCCCGACCAGCCTCATACCGCGTGAAATCTTGCGGTCGCGCTCGATCAGTCCCTCTTTTTCGAGCTGGTCGAGGTAATAATTCACCACCGAAGTGGATGAAATCTTGCAGTGTTCGCCGATCTCGCGGATCGAGGGCGGGTGCTTGTGTTCGCGCTGGTACGACGCAATAAAATCCAGAATCTTCTGGTGGCGTTCGCCCAAACCTTTGCTTTTTCGGACCATCATCATCATTTCAGCCTCCTGCCAGTTCACTGGCGCGGGTGAGCATTCTTCGCTCATTTGTGCTAGGAATGATAACCGAACGCCTGTTCTGTGTCAAGGCTTTTTTGGATGCAATTGTGCGGGTCTGGGCGCGCCGGGAAACCCGCCTACACCCATGTGCGGCGGCGCATCCACAGGTACATGACCAGCGGCAGAGACAGCATGATGCCCAGCATAATGTCGAAGGTCTGTTCGCTCGTCCAGTTGAGGAATTTGGCGACCGGCTCGAAGAAGTTCATGCCGAAGAAGCCGGTGACAAAGGTGATGGGCATGAAGAGCGTGGTGATGATCGTGAGCGTTTTCATCACCTCGTTCATGCGGTTGTTGGTGACGGAGAGATACGAATCCAGCACGCCGCCGACCAGATCGCGCAGGTTTTCGTTCAGGTCGTGCAGGCGGACGAGGTGGTCGTAAATATCGCGGAAGAAGATGCGGTCTTTCGGGTCAATCACGCGGTAGTCGTCGCGGGAAAGCTTGTTCAGCACCTCGCGCTGTGGGAGCAGAATCCGTCTCATCGTCAGGAGGAGGCGTTTGAGGGCGAAGATATTCTCCAGCGTATCGGGGCGCGGCCGGTCGAAGACCTGATCCTCGATCTGGTCCACCTGCGCGTCAATCTGGTCAATGAGGGGCATGTAACTCATCACGAGCGAATCCACGATGCGGTAAAGCAGGTGGTCGGGTCCATCCTGAATGTGGCGGATATCGCGCTGGCAGGCGGTCCAGGCATCTTCGATGGCGGGGAGGATCTGGTCGTGATAGGTGATGATGTAGTTTTTCCCGAGGAAGACATCCAGTTCGTCAATCTCGGACTCGAACGCCCCGTTTTCCCGTTTGTAATTCAGGACATTGAAGACGATGTAGAGGTGGTCGCCCCAATCGTCCACCTTGGAGGTGTGGGTTTCCTGCAGGGCGTCATCTATGGCGAGCGGGTGAAAGCCAAAACCCCGCAGGATGGGTTCAGCCTCTTCCGGGTTTTCCCCAATGAAATCCACCCAGAGAACCCCTCTCCGGTCCCGGAGGAGGCGGGGGAATTCCTTCGGTGAAATGTTCGTGCGGACTGCCTTGCCGGGGATGTAAAAGAGGGAGCGGATCATGGAAAATCTCCAAAATGGGGTGGAATTGCACCGAGAAACTAAAAAATCTTGAAGTTCACATTGAAATTATTGAAATTTCACTTGACAAAATTGAATAAATGAATATAATTTTATTAGAAATCAGGCAAGAAACATTAATTTCGACAGGAAAACCAGCAAATTCCCGGTCTTTCGTTTCAGTTTTTGCCTTGTTGACGACCTGCTTCATCACAGCCCTCGAATTATAAATTGGAGAAGCCAATTATGCGACCCGCACCCACCCGCTGTCCAATCTGTCAATCGGAACTCGAAGTTGTCCGTTTGCACTGTTCATCATGCGATACTTCGATGGAAGGTCATTTCGCGCAGGGGCAGTTTTCGAACCTTTCGCCGGAGCAAATGGAATTTGTTTTTACCTTCGTGCGCTGCGAGGGCAAGATCAACCGCATGGAGCAGGAACTGGGGTTATCCTACCCCACCATCCGCAACCGCCTGCACGAAGTGATTCGCGCGCTTGGATACGAGCCCGGCAGGGAGGAAGCGCCCGAAGAACTGGATGACGAGACCCGCAGCAACGTGATTGCCGATCTCGAAGCGGGCAAGATCACCGCCGAACAAGCCATGCGCATTTTGCGCGGCGAGGAGGAGTAAGCCATGTCCAGGACGATTTCCGCGGGGCGCACCCCCAACATTCAAATTGACTCCATCCGCGGCGACCTCAGCCTCGTCGGCTGGGAGGGCGACGACATCCTGCTCAAAGCCGACGACGAGGAACTGCGCGTAAGCCAGGATGGCGACCAGGTAAAAATATCCTGCGAAGACGACCTCTCGATGCGCGTGCCTAAAGGCGCGAGTGTTTTCATCAGGAATATCAACGGCGATGCCTCCATCCGCGGCGTGGTGGGAAATATCGAATTAAAGGAGGTCAACGGCGACCTTTCGATGCGCGACGTACATTCCGTGACGATAGAAGCGGTTCATTCGGACTTTAGCCTGCGCGGCGCGAAAGGGAGTTTATCCATCCGTAAAGCGGATTCCGACGCATCCATCCGCGATGTGGACGGCAGCGTGACCCTCGACTCGGTTGCCGACGACCTTGCCCTGCGCGACGTGCGCGGCAATGTGGTTGCCAATGTGGGCGAGGATGTGGTGATGTATCTCAATCCCCAACCGGGCAATGCGTACGCGGTCACGGCGGGCGACGATATTTTACTGGTCATGCCGCCCAAAGCCAGCGCCACCCTCACGCTCAGCGCCGACGAAATCAACATTGACTGGGACGGCGTCGAAAACGACAAGGATGCCACCAGCCGCGTCATTACCCTGGGCGATGGTTCTGCGGCGTTTACCCTGAGCGCCGGCGGAGACATCCGCGTATCCAACCGATCGGATGCAGGCGAATCCGCTGAAGATTTCGGCAACTTCGCGGGCATGGGCATGGACTGGTCCGGCTTTGGCGAGCGCATCTCCCGCCGGGTGGAGCAGGTGACTGCCCGCGCCCAACGCAAGGCGGAGGAAGCCGCACGCCGGGTGGAACAGAAAGCGCGCGACGTGGAACGGCGCAGCCGCCGCTTCAAGGGCGGCTTGGAGATCGGGCGCTGGAGTTGGGATTTCTCCCCGAAGGGTGTGCCGATGCCGTCCAAGCCGCAGGTCTCGGAGGAGGAGCGGCTGGCGATTTTGAAAATGCTTCAGGAAAAGAAGATCACAGCGGAAGAGGCGGAGAAACTGTTGGCGGCTTTGGAAGGAGGCTCGTAATGTCTTCGGAAGAGCGCAGGAAGATCCTGCAAATGGTTGCGGATGGAAAGATCAGCGCGGAGGAAGCCGCCACCCTGATGCGCGCGCTGGACGAGGATGCGGAGCCCGAATCCGCTCAAGGGGAGGCGAAGGTTCTGGGAACGGGATCAGGCACGGGCGGAGAAAGAAGCGATGCGCCGGAGATGGATGAAGTCCGCCGCCGGGCAAATCGCTTTTCGAGCGCGTTCCTGTGGATCGGCGTCGTCTTCACCGTGTTGAGCGCGTGGGCAATGTTCGGCATTCAGCAGAATTCCGGTTTGAACTTCTGGTTCTACTGCATGACCATGCCGTTGTTTTTGGGAATTATGCTGATTGCGCTGGGCGCCCGGAGCCGCACCTCCCGCTGGTTGTATGTGAATGTAGACCGCACCCGCTCGAAGGATTCGGACGGTCCGCGGCATATTTCGCTGGCGTTTCC
>QMIW01000161.1 GCA_024434165.1 Chloroflexota bacterium
CAGGAATTTGTTTTCTAAAAACTTATGACCGACTACTTAGAAAGTGTTTTGAAATTCGTTTATAACCACAGATGAACACAGATAAATTGGATTTAAAGCCCTTAAATTGGCATTTCCGTCAAAAATCAGCGTTCCTCCGCGTTTACACCTGCACCGAACACAAGTGCGGTGGCTGTGGTGAATTTTGATTTATAAAACACTCTCTGAAAGACTTTCCAGGGAATTCCGCGCACAATATCCGCAAATCCCCTGGGCATTGTTGCCGGGATGCGTGATAATCTGATTCACGGCTATGACCCGGTGGATTGAGATGAGGTTTGGAAGACATCCACGGTGGACGTGCCTGACTTGCTTGACAAGATAGATTCGTACATCGAAAGATAACCCCTCTATTGTTCGTTACATCTCCACAATACAGGGCGCTTCGTCCTTGACGATGACGCTTTCCCCGTTTGCAAACGTAACGGTGGTCTGTTCCTGTCCGCGTACGACGGTGAGCCCCTTGTATTTGATGGTCACAGCGAACGGGAAGAGATTCCGTCCCTCCAGTTTTACGCGCGCGCCCGAAAGGATCGTCACGCCCAACGCCTGCATGAACAAACCGACAGGCGCGAAGCCGGTCAGCGAATTGCGCTCGCCGATGCCCGTCCCCTTCTCGGCGTGGTAACGCTGGTAGAACGAGCGGTTCCGCTTCAAGTTTTGAATGACCGCGTTCATCAAATGCGCGGTGAGCCGCGTCGCTTCGGCGCGGAAGCCGTAGGCAAGCAGCCCTTCCGCGATCAGCGAATTCCAGGGGAGGCTCACGCTCATCGAAACCGTCTCCGCTTGCGGGTCCGGGGCGAGCGGAAGGGACGGCATTCCAAAAGGACGGTCGAAGCGGTCTGCCATCATGATGTTACGTCCGATCATCGCGTAAGCGCGCTGTTTTTCGAGCGCGCCCGCCCATAACGGCAGACCCAGCGTGATGTCTTCGCCGGTCGTATCCACGATCCTGACGTTGATCCTGTCGTTCTCTTCCAAGCCCGCCACGCTGATGCGTCCCACGCGCGTAAAGACCATCTGAGTGGTTGCGACCAGACCGCCCGAACGCCATTGGAATTGATGCCCCGCGATGACTTCGCTCTCGCCTTTGGATTTGGTGAAGTATTCGCTGATCTCCACCTCCGGTCGCTTCGCGGCTGGACTTTTGGTCTGAATCTCCACCAGCAGGCGCACCGGCGTCTCGGACTCGAACTTGGGACGCATCGAGCCGTCGCCTTTGCGTTTGGCGATGACCTTGCTTTCGGTGACCTGCCCCGTTTCGCGGTCGCGGTAGGAATAAAAACTGACGCGCGGGTTCCAACCGGCGTCGAGCGATTCTTTGATTTTCACGGCTTGCGCCGCGATCAAGGCGGTCTCTTCATCGGGCTTGCCGAGTATCCTCCCCATTTTGACGAGCATCTGCGCTTCGCGGTAGAGCATGGCTTCGAGCGACGGGCTGTGCACGAAGGAAACATCTAGCCCCTGCGACCAGGGATTCCAGACATCGAAGAGCGGGTTGTCTTCCAAGCCCGTTTGCAGGATGTGATCCCATTCCGGCGTGCCGTCGCGGTTGCGGTCATGCGCGCCGGAGAACCACGACCAGAAGAATTTCACCAGCCTGGGGAAGACCTCCGCAAGGAATTCGTCGTCGCCGGCGGCTTGATAATACTTCCATGCCATGCTGGCGAGGATGGGCATGGCAAGGAACTTCCCGCGCTGGCCGGCAATGCCGGGCTTGCCGTCTACTTCGCCGTCTTCATCCTGAGTGGCTAAAAAGTTGAGAAGAAGATTTTTCGTCACCTGCGGCGTGACGTTCAAAATGCCGGCGAGATAATAGGCATCCAGCACGAACTGACCGCTCCAGGCGGGCGGGTAATCGGTGCCGTCGCCTTTGATGGAATGTCCGTGGTCGCTGTGACGCGCCTGCACGAAGGAAGGCTTGGGCAGGTGGTCGCTGTGCATGAACAGGGCGTGTGCGGCTTTCTGGCTGAATGCGAAAGCGGCGTCCCAGTCCGGGTCGCCGGTGCGGATGTCGAGAGTCTGCCCGGCATCCAGCATTTCGATGCGGGCGAGTTCCGCCTGCCAGGGGCGCGCGGCGGTTTTGCGGGCGAGGTCGAAGGCTTCGGGAATCGTGTCGAGCGCGGCGCACACTTCCAATTGAATGCTGCGGATGGCGGTGGATTTGTTGACGAGGGTGACGCGCCCCGCCACT
>QMIW01000091.1 GCA_024434165.1 Chloroflexota bacterium
GCCGGTGGGCGATACCATGGCGCGCGCCACCAACGACGTACGCGAGGTGAACTACATGTTCAGCCCCGGCGTGAACCTGGTGGTCGGATCGTTCATGTTCATCCTCATGCCGCTATTCTTCGGTCCGCGCTATCACCCGGCGCTGGCGCTCACGCCTTTTCTTTACACCGTCGCCTACTTTGTCGCGCTGGCGCGGTATCTCAAAACGCTTGCGCCCGTCACCGACGAAGTACGCGCCACGTTCGGGCGCATGAACACACATCTTTCCGAGTCGCTCGACGGCGTGGAGATCATGAAAGGCGCGGCGCAGGAGCAAGCCGAAGTGGATCGTTTCGTGACAAACGCCCAGCAGGTGCGCAACGCCTTCGTGCGTCAGGGCGATCTCGAGGCGCGTTATATCGCCATGCTTTTACTGGGGCTTGCCTATGCGGGCGGGCTTGTCCATGCGCTGTTTTTGCTGCGCGCAGGGCTGATTAACGTCGGCGCGGTCATCGCCTACTTCGGGATGCTTCAACTTCTGCAATTCCCCACCTTCACCTCCACCTTTGCCTATTCCCAAATCTCTTCGGGAATTTCCTCCGCGCGGCGCATCCTGGAACTGATCCAGCGCGAGACCAAACTCGACCAAAACGCCTCAGGCCTGACCTCGGAGATTCGCGGCGAAATCGAGTTTCGCAATGTCTCGTTCAGATACCCTCACCCCCACCCCTCTCCCGATGGGAGGGGGGATAGAGGAGAGGGGGACAATGTCCTCGAAAATATTTCCTTCAAAGTGAAACCCGGGCAGACGGTTGCCATCGTCGGTCAGACCGGCGCGGGCAAGACCACGCTTGTCAAACTCATCAACCGCATTTACGATGTTTCCTCGGGTCAGGTGCTGGTGGACGGCGTGGATGTGCGCGATTGGAATCTCGCCTCCCTGCGTTCGCAAATCTCCATCATCGAGCAGGATATTTTCCTCTTTTCACGTTCGCTGGGCGATAACATCGCCTTCGGCAAGCCCGGCGCAACGAAGGAGGAGATCATCGCGGCTTCGATGGCGGCGCAGGCGCATGACTTCATCCTGGATTTCGAACAGACCTACGGGACGGTCGTCGGTGAACGCGGCGTGACCCTCTCCGGCGGACAGCGCCAGCGCATCGCACTCGCCCGAGCCTTTCTCACCGACCCGCGCGTGCTCGTCCTGGATGACTCCACCTCCGCAATTGACTCCGCCACCGAGGACAAGATCCAGCGCGCCATTGCCAATGCCTCGCGCGGACGTACCACTTTCATCATCACGCACCGCCTCTCCCAGATCCGCTGGGCGGACTTGATCATCGTCCTCCGCAAGGGGCGCATCGCCGCCATCGGCTCGCACGACGAATTGATGAAGACCTCCGAGGCATACTCTCGAATCTTCCGAGAGTAAAACCTTCTTAACCGCTAAGAGCGCAAAGAACGCGAAGAAAAAACTGGATTTCTTAGCGCCCTTAGCGTGCTTCGCGGTAATAAAGAACCGTCAACCAAAAATCGTAAATCAACAATCGGAAATAACTTATGGGTTTCTTCGCAGGACTTAACGACGAAAAATACGACCGCCAGTACAAAGACAGCGAACTGGTGCGCCGCATGGTCAATTACTTCAGCACCCAGACCCCGCGGCTGGTTTTCGCATCCGTCATCATCGTTTTGCTGGCAATCATCGGCGCGGCTTTGCCCGTCATCGTCAGCCGCATCGTGGATTTGATTCGGGAGGAGCCGAGTCCCTCCGCGATTTTGTGGGTGGGGCTGGCGCTGGTCGGCGTGGCGTTCGGCTTGTGGGGGCTGAACTGGCTGAGGCGCGGTCTGATCGTGCGTTCCGTCGGCGATGTGGTGCTGGATATGCGTTCGCGCGCCTTTCGCGCCGCCGCCGAGCACGACCTCTCCTTCTACGACCAGTTTTCCTCCGGGCGCATCGTCTCGCGCATCACATCCGACACGAACGACTTCGGTCAACTCGTGGTCATCGTCACCGACGTGGTGGCGCAATTCATTCAGGCGTTCATCATTGCCATCGTGCTGTTCCGCACCGAGTGGCGGCTCGCGCTTTTGCTCATCGGCTTCCTCCCGTTCATCTTCGCCATTGCGGCGGGCTTCCGCGTCTGGGCGCGGCGCGTCACCAAACGCGGCATGAAAGCCATGGCGGATGTCAACGCCGCCATCAAGGAGACCATCAGCGGCATTTCGATTGCCAAGAACTTCCGCCAGGAGGAGGGCATTTTCAAGTCGTTCGACGAGTCGAACCAGCAATCGTACAATGTGAACGTCCAGCGCGGTTTTGTCCTTTCCCTGGTCTTTCCCACGCTCAACGCGCTGGGCGGCATCTTCGTCGGCATCCTCGTCTATGTCGGCGGTTTCAGCGCGGCGCAGGGTCTGGTCAGCATCGGCGCGTGGTACCTCTTCATCATGAGCCTCGACCAGTTCTTCTTCCCCGTGTTGAATCTCACTTCGTTCTGGGCGCAGATTCAAAGCGGTCTCTCCGCCGCCGAACGCGTCTTTGCCCTGATTGACGCCGACCCGAACGTGATTCAAAAGGAAAAGCAGGATGTGCCGCGCCTCAAAGGCGAGATTCGCTTCGAGCACCTGCACTTCCGCTATTCGGATAAAGAGCCGGTTCTTACGGACTTCAACCTGCTCATTCGACCCGGAGAGACTCTGGCGCTGGTGGGACACACCGGCGCGGGCAAGTCGTCCATTGCAAAATTGATCGCGCGCTTCTACGAGTTCCAGCAGGGACGCCTGCTCATTGACGGGCGCGACATCCGCACGTTCGACCTGACCCAGTACCGCCGCCAGCTGGGAATCGTCTCGCAGGTGCCGTTCCTCTTTTCAGGGACGGTTGCCGATAACATCCGCTACGCCGCGCCGGGCGTGCCCGAAGAAGAGATGCTTCGTCTTGCCAGGCGCATCGGCGACGGCGAATGGCTGGAGACCCTGCCGAACGGTCTGCATACCGAGGTCGGCGAGCGCGGGAACCGGCTCTCGATGGGGCAGCGTCAACTCGTGGCGTTGATGCGTGTGCTGGTGCAAAATCCCGCCATCTTCATCCTCGATGAAGCGACCGCCAGCATAGACCCGTTCACGGAGTGGCAGATCCAACAGGCGCTGAATCTCATCCTGAAAAACTCGACCAGCATCCTCATCGCACACCGCCTCTCCACCGTCAAAGCCGCAGACCGCATCGTCGTCATGCGCAAGGGCACGATCATCGAAGAGGGAAATCACGAAAGTTTGTTGAATCAAGGCGGTCACTACGCCGAGTTGTACAATACGTACTTCCGGCATCAATCGCTGGCGTATGTGGAGCAAATGAAGGAAATGGTAGCGAAGTAGCGCAAGTTTGAGACTTGCGTTACGAAAAATCCCCCGCCAAATGGACGGGGGATTTTTTGCTTACAGCACCGACCGATCCGGCGGTTCGAGCAGCAGGGCGAGTTGTTTTGCGCCGGCTTCGTCGGTGATGGCAAGGACTTCATCGAACTCTTCCAGCGCGGTGGTGCCGCGCGGCAGGGTGACGTGTCCCTTGCGGATGATGGCGGCGATCACGCACTGGTCGGGCAAGCCCAGGTCTTTGATCTGCACGCCGATGGCCTTTGCGCCCCTGGGGACCTTCTCCTCCACCAGCGAATAGCGTCCGCGGCGGATCTTGAGCAGGGTCATCATGTCGCCCAGGGACATTTCCTCCTGGATCAGGTGCGCCATGACATCCGCCTGGTTGATGGTCTCATCCACATGGAAGTTGTTGTCGAACAGCCAGGCGTTGCGCGGGTTGTTGATGCGCGCCACCGTGCGCCGGACCTTGAACATCGTGCGCGCCAGGTAGCACAACACGAGGTTGGAGGCGTCTTCGTTGGTGCAGGCGACGAGCACGTTCGCCTTTTCCAACCCCGCCTGCCTGAGTACGTTCGGGTCGGTGGGCTGCCCCTCGAAGATCACTTCGGTGGGCAGTTCGTGATGCAGGCGCGAAAGCAATTCGCGGCGGTGTTCCACGAGGCGCACCTCGTATTTTTGTTCGATCAGCTGCGAAGCGAGCTGGGCGCCGGTGCGCCCGCCCCCGGCAATAAAGACAAACATGTTATGCCTCCTTCCCTTCCTGTAGTTTTGCGCGCAGGGCTTTGACGCCCTCCAGCGTGGCGCTGACGGTCAGCACGTCGCCCTTTTGGAGTTTTGCGCCCGGAGCAGGGAGTTCCGCGCGCCCCGCGCGGGTCAATGCGGCGCAGACGATCCCGCTGCAACCTTCCAGCAGGCTGGAGATGGTCATGCCGTCCCATTTCTCGGAGATGAACATCTCGTACATTTCGACCTCACCGTTGCCCGCCGAAAACACCGCGCGGAAGGACGGGTCAATCAGCAGTTCCTGCACGCGCTCCGCGCCCCAGGCGGTGGAACTGACGATCTGCAAGCCGAACGCTTCGAGCATGCCGCGCATGGCGGGGTCATAATTGCGGACAATGACCTGTTTCACATTCGGGTAATGCACGCGGACGGTATGCCCGATGACGGCGTTCAGCGTATCCGAATTGGTGACGACCGCCACGCCGTCGGCTTTGTCCGCGGCGGCGCGGGACAAGGTGTCGGCGGAGAGCGAATCTCCTTCCACGGTGCGGCCTCTAAAGTCCGGGTGGAGGCGGTTGAATGCCTGGGAGCTGGAATCCACCACCACGACCTGGTGTCCGTTCGAGAAGAGGCGGTATGCCAGTTCGGCTCCGAATCTTCCACAGCCAACGACAATAAAATTCATACTGACGACTCCTTAGCGATGATGCTCGCTTTCACTTTCATGCACATGATACGGGACATTGGTAATCACGATGCCGTGTTGATTCTTCAATTGCGCGCGCAAGATGTCCGCCGTGTTGGTGTGCAGGGCGGCGCTCAGACGGTTGTCGGAAACGAACTCAGGCACGACGACGGTGATGATCTCGCCGGTCTGTCGGTTTTCGGCGATGTCGGCGATGTATTCCAACAGCGGTTCGATGAAGAGACGATAGGGGGAATCCAGCATCACGAGGCGGACGCCTTCGCCCCAGGTCTCCCATTTCCTGCGCGTCTTTTCCGCATCTGCCGGTTCGATGACGATGTGCACGGCGGTCACATCGTCGGATAACATGCGGGCGTAGCGCAGGGCGGAAAGCGTCCCCAGGTGCACGCCGCTGATCGGCATGATGACGCGGTGGCGGATGGTATGCGGCGGGATGGCGCCGAAATTATCCAGCGAGAGTTTCTTGGCGAGATTTTTGTAGTGAATGTGGATCAGCCAGAGGACACCGATCAGGGCTGGAATCAGGACAAGCACGACATACGCACCATCCTGGAATTTGGTGACGGCAAAGATCAACATCACCAAGCCGGTACAAAACGCGCCAAAGCCATTGGTGATCATCTTCAACCGCCAGAGCGGGTCGTATGTCAGTTTGGAGACGCGGGTGTTCGTGTGCCCGACGTCCTCTTTTTGATTAAGGAGTCTTCCGCTCTTCCACCAGCGCAGCGCCATGCCGGATTGCGCCAGCGTGAAGGAAAGGAACACGCCGATGGCATAAAGCGGGATGAGGCGCGTCACGCTCGCCTGAAAGAGAACGATCAAGGCGGAGGATAAGATCGCCAGCGCGATGATGCCGCGCGAATAAACAAGGCGGCTGCCGCGGTAGGTCAACTGGCGGGGAAGGAAACCATCCATTGCCATCAGCGCGCTCAAGCGCGGGAAGCCGGCGTAGGCGGTATTCCCCGCCAGCAGCAGGATGATCGTCGTCGCCAGGATGACAGCCAGGTACAGGATTCCCTGACCGCCGAAGACGGTACGCCCGATTTGCGAGATGACCGTTTCGACCTCGGACGGCACAGCGCCGATCTGACTGGCAAGGAAGGAAATCCCCATGAACAACGCGGCAAGGATGGCAGCCATCCACGTTAACGTGGTGGCGGCATTTTTGCTGCGCGGCTCTTTGAAAGCCGTGGTCCCATTGGAAATGGCTTCGATACCGGTCAATGCAGCGGTCCCGCTGGAGAAGGCATGCAGAATCAGGAACGGCATCCCAAAAGCGGTGACTCCGTGCGCAAGAATCTCAGGCGGGTTGGTCACCATCCCCAGGCTGCCGGTAATGAATTTGTACATGCCGAAGGCGATCATGAAAAGCATGATGACAATGAACGATATGCTCGGCACTGCGATTGCCGCGCCAGATTCACGCACGCCGCGCAGGTTGATCAGCATGAGCAGGAAAACCGCCGCCACCGCCATCGGCACGCGGTACTCGTACAATTCAGGGTAGGCGGAAACGATCTGGGCGATGCCGGATGAAACGGATACGGAAACCGTCAGAATGTAATCGGCTAACAGGGCGGAGGCGGCGGTCAGACCAGCCAGTTCGCCGAGGTTGTCGCGGGCAACCACGTAGGCGCCGCCGCCATCGGGGTAGGCATGGATGACCTGCACGTAGGAGATGGAGACGATCATCAGAAGCACAACGATTGCAATGGAAATCGGGAACACATACCCAAAGGCAATCGTGCCCGCTGCCGCCAGCACTACCATGATCTCCTGGGTGGCATAGGCGTTCGACGAAAGCGCATCGGACGCAAAAACAGCCAGTCCGACCGCCTTGCCAATGGTTTCATGCGGCGCATCCGCAGTGGAAAGCGGACGCCCGATCAGCCAGGAGCGCCATGTACGCGGGGGCTTGTAATCTGTTTTTCTCTCGATAATGGACGTTTGTTTGTCTTCTGAGTTGACCATAAGTACCAGCTTACCGGCAAAAATTATGCCCTTCCCGCGGAAGGACAAAAATGGATTATAGTACAAATTTGGTTTTCAAGCAGAGCGTTTGCGGGGAGTGTGTACGCAAAACATGTCAGGTAATTTGCTCTCTGCGCCGTCCTCGGCGCAGGATTTCCGCGCAACGCGCCGCCGGGGATTTATGCCCAGAATGGGTACTTCGTCTCACCTGCACTCACCGGCGGGCGGCGGCTGGAACGCAGCCGCTGACAACCTAAGGGCAATGCAAAGGAACGGAGATATGACCCTGCCAATTCGTTGACTGCGGCTTGATACGCACAAAACAGGCGTCTGGTTACGGCGATGCAGGTTTTTGAGTGAGGGGAATTTGCAAATAGAAGATACTGCCCTTGCCAACCGTGCTTTCCACCCACACCCGTCCGCGGTGGCTTTCGGCGATGGAGTGGACAATGGCAAGACCCAGCCCGGAGCCGGGCTGGGAGCGGGCTTCGCGCTGTCTGCCGCGATAGAACTTCTCGAACAGATACGGGATATCTTCGGGGGTGATGCCGATGCCGGAATCTTCGATGGCAAAGATGAGGTAATCGGGCTGGGAAATGGTGCGGATGAAGACGCGCCCGTTTTCCGGCGTGTACTTGATGGCGTTTTCCACCAGGTTGTAAACCGCCTGATGCAGGAGCGCCTGGTCGGCTTCCACCGCATGCGGCATATCCCTGGGGAGTTCCACGTTCAGGACAATGTTCTTCTGCGCCGCCTGCAATTGCAGGGCGCTGGTGACACGCTCGATGATGTCCAGCACGGTGACGTGCTCCACCTGCAAACCGACGCCGATCTCGATGCGACCCAGGTCCAGCAGGTTGTTGACGAGACGGGACATATTCTCCACGCCGGAGATGATCTTCTTGACATATCCCTGCTGCTGCTCGTTCAATTCGCCCACCGTATCGAGCATGGTGGCGTAGCCGCGCATCAACGTCAGCGGCGAGCGCAGGTCGTGACTGACCGTCGCCACGAACTCGGACTTCAGCGAATCCAATTCCTTGAAGTGCGTCACGTCGCGCATGATGCACACACGCCCGATCTGGCGTCCCTCCACCATGACAGGCGAAGCGGTCGCCAGGTAGGTGCGCTTATCCGAGAGCATGATCTCGGCGGATTGTTTTTCGGAGGCGGCGCCTTGCAGCAGCGTCAACAGCGGTTTGAGCTTGACCACCTTCTCGGTCTCCATGCCGCTGCTGGCATCGTCCATGCCCTGACCGAGCGCAGCAGCCGCGGCGCGGTTGGCGATCAACAGACGGTTGCGGTGGTCCGTCACGATGACCGGGTCCGGCGTGGAGTTGATGATCGCTTCCAGCTGGCGGCGCGAAGCCTCCACGTTCAGGTAAAGATGCGCGTTCGCCACGGCAAGCGCCGCCTGACCGGCGAGCGTGGTCACAAAGCGCACATCCGAATCGGAGAACTTGCGCGGCTGTTCATAGCCCGCCCACACCACGCCGTAATAACGGTTTTCGTGCCGCAGGGCAACCGCCAGCAACGCCAGCGGCTGGGGCTTGGACGAATCCAGAATCAGTTCGCGCGAGCGGGTGAGGTTGGGCAGGACGATCTTTTCGTGGCTTTGGGCAAGGTCGAGGATTTGGTCGTCGAGATGGGCGTATGTATCCTGCGACGCGCCGACAGTGAAACGCGACGGCAGCTCGATGAACGTATCGGGCAGGATGCTCGGCGAGAGCACCACGCGGACGGAGTTTGCGCCCGTGGAAAGGATCGCCTCCAGCACCGGCTTGACCGCATCCTGCATCTCCAGGCTGGATGCCACGCCCTGACTCACGCGCAGGAGGCGGTTGAGTTCTTCCAGCCGCGCCTGCAAGCCGATGCGCATCTGCTCGAAGGCTTTACGCAGTTGGGCGACCTCGTCCTCGCCCGTAATCTGGAGCGGGTTGTCGAGATTCCCCTGCGCGATGCGGTTGGCTTCCGCGGCGAGCCCCTGCAGCGAGCCGGTCACCACGCGCAAGCCGAAGCGCAGGGAGAGCATCGCAACGAAGGCAAGCACAATGATCATCAACGCCAGCGGCGCGGCGATGTTCAACGCCAGCTGCTGGGCGCGCTGCGCCGGGACGGTCAACACAATCGCCCAGGGACGTCCCAGCACGGGCTGGTAATAGCGCAGAAGGCGCGTGCCGTCGGAGGCGGTGTCGTCGTAGAAGAACGGCTGGGTCCCGGTCTGCCCGGTGTAGGGCGTCAGCACCTGCGTTTTATCCGAATGGTAGATGGCGCGGTTGTTCTCGTTCAACAACATGCCCGAACCGCCCAGGTCGCGCATGTTGTTGAGGCTTTCGATCAGCGGCAGGGTCAGCGGGTTGGATTCGAGCGTGGTGCGCCCGATCAAAATACGCTGGACGCTGCCGGATGAATCCACGATGGCGACCATGAACGAGACGCGCGAAACGTCCTCCATTGCGGCGGGCGGGATGGAATAGATCTGGGTCAGCACGCCGTTCTTCGCCAGCAGCACCCCGGCATCTTCATCCGGGTACAATTTGAAGCCGTCTTTGGGCAGCCCCGGGTAGATGGCGAGCAAATGCTTATTGCCCGCATCCAGCACAATGAACTGGTCGAAGTATGGCACCGCCTGCATGCGCGTGCCAATGACGGATTTCAACTCGTCGCCGCTCGATTCCAAAAGGCGCGGGTCGAGCGCCAGCTGCACAGCGAGGTTCTGCCCGGTTTCGAGGAAGAACGGCACGCTTTGCGCCGCCGATTCCGCCGCGCTCGAAAGACGGTCTTCCAGCATGTCGCGCGCGGCGCGCCCGGCAACCACCCAATCGCCGACGAGCAGGGTCAACAGCAGCAGCAGAATGAAAACGCCCACCGCATAAATGAAGCGGGATTCGAGGCTCTTCTCGCCGGGCGAAGGCTGTAACGGCTGCTTGCTGCCCCAGGCGGCGGGGAACGCCATCGAAACGACCTGCGCCACCAGCCCGCCGATGAGCATCTCGCCGCCGAAGGCAAGCGTTACCACGCCGGCGTTGCTGATGGCGAAATCCAGCCGGGCGGTGGCAGGCACAGATGCGCCCCACTGGGTAAAAAGCGCGCTCAGCGTGTAAAACAGGGTGTGAAAGGGAATCAACAACAGCGCCGCCGCCAGCGGCTGGCGGAGCAGACGGTAGGCAGGCGTGCGATAACGCTGGCGTATATTCAGCGAAAACCACACGCCCAGAAAGGCAAACTCGACGACGGGGAAAAGGGAATACAGATCCCATGTGCCGCGCAGCAACCCGGCAAAGGCTCCCAGCGCCCCCGCGCCAAGAGGACCCAGGAAGCCGCCGCCCAACAGCCAGGGGATGGCGGAAAAAACCATCAGCGCCGAACCCGGCGCATTGGCGGGCAGCCCGGGCAGGGGTCGGGTGGAAGCGGAAGTCAGTCTCAGCCCGATGAACAGGTTTGCAGCGGCAACCAGAACGAAAAGCAGAACAAAAAGCCCCCATCCGCGCCCGCCCCATGAATTTTGGTTCGAGCGCTGGCGGAACAGCAAATAAATCAAAGCCCCCAGCAGAGACACCCACACAAACCAGCCTGCCAGAGTGGGCGGCGCCGGAAACGGGATGCCTGCCAGGAGCGTGAGTTCAAATTCCATTTTTTCCGAATTATAGCCTCAAAATAATACCCGCACTTAACAAGTAGGCAAGGTCAGGAATATTCGCCCCGATATTCCCCCGGCAGGAGGTTTGCCAGCGCCTCCATGATTTTTTCCGTACCCAGACTTAACGCCTCTCTCCGACCCTCAGCCTGCCCATCCAGCCTGAAGGCTTTTCCAACCCGCAAGCGCACCGGGGCGCGCCTCAGCCTTTTCAAATGACCGTACACGTTTGCATTCTCCGTGCCGGTGACGACGATGGGCAGGACCGGCGCGCCCGATTTGAACGCCAGGAACGCCGCGCCGCCGGTGCCTTCCTCCAGCCTGCCCGTAAGCGAGTACCTCCCCTCCGGCGCAATGATGATGACCCGTCCCTCCGCCAGCCCGTCCAATGCGGCGCGCAGGGCACGTTTATCGGGACGCCCGCGATGGAGCCAGATGACCCCATACCAGTCCATCAGTTTGCCGAGGATGGGGAGATCGTACAACTCGATCTTGCCGAGCGCATCGGGCATGAACGGCAGGGAGGCGAGGATCGCCGGGGTGTCGGCATCGCCGAGGTGGTTGATCACGATGAGGAGCGGTCCGCGCGGAGGAATGTTTTCCAGCCCTTCGGCGGTCACCCGCAGGCAGAGCCGCGAAACGAATTTGAGCAGCCCGTGCACGAAGGCGCGGAAGATGCGGCGCGGCTTGGTAAGCCGCGGCAGGCGCACCAACTCAGGGCGCCAGACCTCGCTGACCGGCTTAGGCGGAGCGGATGGCTTGCCCTGCATAAACACCGTGATATTCCTCCGGCAAAAGCCCCGCAATGTGCCGCATCACCAGGTCGGCATTGTACTGGCGCAGTTCCCTGCGCTCCGCCCCCTTTTGAGTCACCGGCGGGAAGTGCACCGGCTTGCCGATGCGCATTTCAAGCCGGGGTTTTTCGCCGCGTCTGGCGCGCTGCCAAAAATCGTCGGTGGTGCCCGCCAGCCCCACCGGCACCACCGGCACCCGCGCGTGTTCGATGACGTAGCCAATTCCCGGCAGGGCGCGGCGCATGGCAGGCTCGTGCGAACGCCCGCCTTCAGGCGCAATCGCCAGCGGACGCCCCGCCTCGAGGATCGCCGTCATTGTTTCCAGCAGGGCGCGGTCATACTCGCCGCGATGAACGGGGATGACGCCGTACATCGTCAACAGGAGACCCTGTCCCTTTTTCGCAAAGACATCCGCCGCGCCGACGATCTCGGTCTCTTCGCGCCAGAAGGCGACCAGCAGCGGCGGGTCGAAGATCGAAATGTGATTCATCGCAATGATGTAGGGCTTCCCAAGCGGGATATTTTCCGTACCCGCCACGCTCACCCGCCCGAGAATATGAAACAACGCGCGAAAAGCCGGGCGCAGAATCATCCGGTTGAAGCGAATGTGCGGCGGAACCTGATACAGTTTCATGCGGCGGTTTACCCGCACAACTCCAATACGCGCCGGTAGACCTGTTCTGCGTCGAGTTCGTCGGTGTGGATGATGACCGCATCATCGGCGGGACGCAGGGGCGCAACCGCGCGGGTCGAGTCAATGCGGTCGCGTTCGATGATCTTTTTCAGAATCACATCATAATCCGCCGGTTCGCCGCGCGCGACGATCTCATCATAACGGCGGCGGGCGCGTTCCTCCGCGCTCGCATCGAGATAGACCTTCAAATCTGCGCCCGGCAGGACGACCGTGCCAATATCCCTGCCGACCATCACCACCCTGCCGCGCAGCCCAATCTCCCTCTGCCGGTCGGACAGCGCCTTGCGCACGCCCGCGTACGCCGAAACCACCGAGACGTTCGCATCCACGTCGCCGGAGCGCATATCCCAGGTGACATCCCGCCCGCCGATGAGCACATCGCAGGCGCGCCCGTCCTGTTTGGAGGGCGGGCGGATGTCAATCTGCGCGGTTTGCGCCAGTTCGGTGATGGATGCTTCGTCGTTCACGTCAACGTCGTGCTGGAGGGCAAGCCACGTCACGGCGCGGTACATGACGCCCGTATCGAAGAACAGATAACCGAGCGCATCGGCAAGTTTTCGTCCAACCGTGGATTTGCCCGATGCGGCGGGACCGTCGAGGGCGATGATGGAAGGTGGGGAGGTTTTTGTCATAAAGGGTATGCTCGCTTTACACAATTTCGCCACAGAAGGCGGAGCGGTCAACGGACGAATCTCCGCGCTTCTGTGGCGGTATGAATATCAGGGATTTGCGCGCCGGTCACGGACCATCGAGGAAGAGGTCGTCGCGCACCCAAAGGATGATGGTCTCGCCGGTTTGCGGCATTTCACGCAGGGTCACCCAGCGCAGCCACATGCTTGGGATCGCGCTTTTCCACAGCGGGGTCTGAGACCAGGCAAAGTCCTGCCCGCGATAGGCGGCGACAAGGGCGGGATCCATTTCGTACGGCGTGATGACAAAGTCCGGCGAACTGACCGGATCGAGCGCATCCACCACCTGAACGGGATGACTGCGCAGCGCCCATTCGAGCGCAGGCGAATCGAGACGGACGATCACCACCTGCCCGGCGTAGTCGTTCCCCTTGCCAAGTTCGGAGAGCTGGCGGACGGAATCGCGCAGCAGGTCAGCCTGAACCGGGACTGAAGGCAGCCACCAGAGTTCGGGAGCGTTCGGTCCGCGCAAGCCGGCTGAGCCAAACGCGCCGCCCAGCCCAAGCACGCCGAGCGCAATCGTCAACCCCCAAACGCCGCCAAACCGCGCCGTGCGGATGGACCAGCCCGCCGCAATGAGCAGCAGACTCATCACCAGCAATGCCAGCGCGCCAATCACCATCCAGAAGCGCAGAAGATATTCGCGCGTATCGGGCTGGAACCAGTTCATGCCTGCAAAACTCAGCCAGGCTAAAGCCCAGATGAACACCGTGAGGAAGACCGCGCCAGCCGCCTCCCGGCGCTCTTCGGGAGCGACGTTGAAGTGACGGGCAAACTCAAGCGCGGCGAGCGCATTGAGCGGGAGCAGGGTCCATGCGAGGTCGCCCATTTGGCGGAAGGGCAGGAAGATGACGAGCAGGAGCGAGACGAACAGCCAGAGACTCAGGAGGACGATGCGGCGGATGCCCTTCATCCAGCCGCGGATGACGGCGAGAATCCCCAGCAGCAGGGGCAGCGGCTGGTAAACCAGCAAGGAGAGCAAGACCATGCCCCGCGAAATATCGGAAGGCTGTAACCACTTGCCGATAAACGCCGGGATGGACGCAAAAGCCGCGCCGATGCCGTCTGGAACGGTCAGGAAGAGGGAGCCGGCAGTGATGAAGGCGATGATAAAAAGGAGGAAAGTTGAAGGAGGAAAGTTGAAGGTCGAAGGTTGAAGGTTGAAGGTCGAAGGTTGGGAGGTTGAAGGCTGGGAGGCGGTATCGGATTTTTGCAAAGCGGGGCGGGTATAAAGTTGGTAGATCGCCCAGGAAATGCCGATACCGAGCAAGCCCAGCCAGAGGGAAGGTCCGCCCAGGAGAGCAAGCGCCGCGAAGACCGCCGCCAGCGCGGGCTTGTTCCTGTTGAAGAAGCCGGCGGCAAAGACCGAAAACCCGATGGCGAAGATCGGGCTGGCGGCTTGGCGGGAGATGGCGACCAATCCCGGGTCAACGGCGAGCAAAAAGGCGAGGAGCAGGCTTGGGCGGGGTTTGAGGCGGTCGTCGAAGAGCAGGGGCGCAAGGACGAGCGCGCTTCCCATCAGCGCGGGCGCGAGGCGGGCGAGGAAATCCGTCCCACCGCCGAAAAGCAGGAAGAGAAACGAAGTCGAAAGGATGTAAAAGGGATGCGGGTCGAGCGCGGTCTCAGCGCCCATCGAGAGGCGCAAGGCTTGCAGGGCTGGCGCGGCTTCGGCGTCGGTGAGCGGCATGGCGCCGAGTTGGATCAGGCGCAGCCCCAGCGCGGCGAGGAACGCCAGCGTGTAAAACAGTGCTTCGTGTCTAAAGTGTCGGTGGGTCATGGGGGCTATTGTAATCGGTCGGGAGTGACTTCGTTCCCGATCTTATTATCTCATCAATTGACGCAGAAATTGCATCATACCAGGGGATGTTTTCGCCAATTCGGTCAAGAATCAGTTCGATTTCTTCTCGTGATAGTTCGCGTCCAATTTCTCTACCCGCGACCTCTTGAACGTCAGACACGGTAATATAATATACAATTTCATCTTTATCTTTTTTCATTTTTCTGTCTCCAGGCGCATGTCTATAGGTTCAATTTCCGGTTTATTATTCTTAACCCGAGTTGCTGCCTTGGTTTCAAGAGGCTTCCCTCACCCCAAACAAGGTTATATCTTCTGGGATGACTTCCCCCTCTCCCGATGGGAGAGGGCA
>QMIW01000092.1 GCA_024434165.1 Chloroflexota bacterium
TTTACAAAAATACGCTCCCGGCGGCGTCCCCGCCGCCGAGGACGGCGGCATGAGCAGGAATTTGTTTTCTAAAAACTTATGACCGACTACTTAGGAGAACAGCCATGACCACCGTACAGGTTCTCAGCGAAAGACAGATCATATTGGAAGCCGCGCAGGTTTTAATGGAACACATGACACCATCCAAAGCGACCTGCTTCTGGGCGTCCTGGCAGGATGGCGGGGGAGATTATCTCGCCATTCGCGAGCAACTGTTCAAAAAGGAAACAGTCGACTCGTTGTACGGGCAGATCAAGAAATTGAAGAGGGACGGAAGAAATAGATAACAGAAACGCCCTGTTATGAGGGCGTTTTTTGTTTAAATTGAATAAACAGACCTCCGAGGTTTTGAAAACCTCGGAGGTCTACGAACCAATAATAACCTTACTCAACAGATACCCCTTCATATTTTACGGCGCGATAGAAAGGCGAAGCAGCCAGCCGCTTCAATTCATTCTTTTCTGCGGGAACTACAGAGATCACCTTGCCCGCATCGAATCCCACCTCCCAAGCGACGCCAAAGGCAAGGTTCATCATGGCGCTGTCGAGCGAGGGCAGGATGACCAGCAAGTCAATATCTGATTCTTTGGTTGCATCTCCGCGCGCTTGCGAACCAAACATGATGACTTTCACAGGCTGACCCAACTCCTGAATCAATCTCCTGCGAAATTCCCTGGCTAGCTTCAAGGCACGCACACGCGGACGAAATGTTTTCGTCTCATGCTTTGATTATAAACCGAATGGAATGGTTTTTATTTTGCCAACCCTAACTTCTCTTTCAACCAAGTCCTTCTATCTTTCGTGGACTCTTCATTCAACCCATGCCCTGATTGATAAACCTTCTTTTCTTTCGGCTCTTTCGCAGCGTTGAAGAATTCGTCCGCGCGCTCGAGAGGGACATGCGGGTCATTATCGCCGAATTGGAAGAAGACTGGCGCGGGAGCAAGGTTTGGGATGTGTATGATCGGGTCAATGGGCGACATTTCGGAGAGAAAGGCTTCTCGCGCCGCACCTTCTAAATTGGGCAGATACAGATACCAGTCCGGGAAGCGAGGCGTGGCTGCCATGATGACGTAATGGGTTGGGCGTTTGTCCAGACTGCCGGAGAGCACTCCATACATCCCGCCGAAGTCGTGACCGACCAAAGCAAAGCGGCTCAGGTCGGCATCCGGCTGTGAGGCGAGGAAGTCTATGAAGCGCCGTTGATTGACCACTTCTTCCATCGAGTTTCGCATGTCGTCGGCTTGGGTGCGTTTGAGAAAGAAATCAGGATCGGACCAGAGCGTTTCGACGGTGAGGCAGATCGCGCCTGCCTTCGCCATCTCGACGGCTTCCTCCACAAACTGACTGCGGTTGGATGTGGACGACTCCGGCTCGTACCAATGGAGGAAAAGAATCAGCGGATGCGGTCCCGCCTCATCCGGCACGAAGAGTTCCGCCATGCGGCGACAACCAAAAGGCGTTTGGAAGACAAGCAGTTGTTTTGAGTAACCATCCTCTTTCTTCGCGCCAAGCACGCGCACGTCGGAGGGATTCAATGTGGGGTAATTCTTCATTTGGGGCAGCATGGGTTCTCCTCAACGGGGTATCTGCCAATTATAGGGTGAAAGCCGCTTTCGGGAGTCCCTCTTCAGAAGGGAAAAACGAGCCGAAGATGCCCTTCTGCCGGGTGGCGGGTTTTCTCTCATTCTGCTCTTGACACAATAGAATATTTGTTCTAAAATCCGCACTACTCTTAGAACACTCGTTCTATATTTTCGACAAGGAGGTCGAAATGTCCAATTACCGTCGTAGTCCACTTGGGGATGGTTTGAAGCGCCTCTGGAACAGCATCGTCCACAACCGGCAGTTCAGCCGCGGCGCGGCGTGGGGCGCGATGATCATCGGCGCCCTGCTGGCTTTCGAGATCTTCAACTTCAGCACCACGCAATACGCCCTCCACGACATGCTCGGCGATTTGACCTTTGCAGGCATGAAGTGGTCCACCATTCTTGCCATCGCCTTCTGCGGCATTGACTTTGCGGGGATCGCCCGCATCTTCACCCCCGAACAGGGGCGCGATGAACCCGCAGAAGTCTACTACCTGTTCGGGGCATGGCTGCTCGCCGCCGGTTTCAACGCGACTCTCACCTGGTGGGGCGTCTCGGTTGCGATTGCAAACAACGGCAACATTCAAGGAACCGCCGCCATGAGTTCGGCGACCATTACCAAAGTCGTGCCGATCTTCGTCGCTGCGATGGTGTGGCTGGTGCGCCTGCTGATCATCGGCACCTTCTCGCTCGCAGGTGAACGTCTCTTCACCACCGCGCAGGTGAGTCAATATCAAGGCTACAATTCACAGCCGCGGCAGTCCTACCAGGCTCCGCGCCCGTCGCAATACAACCAGCCTTCCAACCAGCCCATCCTGCGTCCCGCCTCGCAGATCAACCGCCCGGTCAACGCCACCGCTTCATCCAATTTCCGTCCCGCGCCCAAGCCGGTTTCGTCCCAGCAGACATCCTTCATCCCGCCCGAGCCCACCTATCATCCCGTCTCCTATGAAGCCCGAAGTTCGGAGAACAACTCCCGCCATTACGATGCCTGACGCACGCCGCAGGGAAATGTCCCTGCACCCTTAAAAATCAAATAGACTTATTTCGAGCCCGGGTCCTTTACACAGTGCCGCTTGATTTGCCAAATTAAGTTTTTCATCGCTGCATCCACTGAAACAATCTGGTTCATCGAGCAAACAGCGGCGGACCCAGAAAAGAGAATATACCTATGCCCCGCGCTCGCTCCACACGAACGGTTCGGCAAACAGCCGCCACCCCGCAAGACGAAGGGAGCGGCTGTTTGTCTGGTTTTATGCTGGTTCCCCTCACTGTCGTCATCGTCAGCGCCCTGCTGGGAACCCTGGCATTTCACACATCCCCCATCTCCATTTCGCCGGATGCGCCGCCCGATTCCAACCCTCGGAGCATTTCACCCATCTTTAGAGAGGAAGTGCTCTACTGGGCGGATTCCATCTCCAGGTGGGCGTCCGCCTCGAACCTGGACCCGAACCTGGTTGCCACCATCATGCAGATCGAATCCTGCGGGGATCCCCGCGCCCTTTCCAGCGCCGGCGCGATGGGACTCTTTCAGGTCATGCCGTTTCACTTTCACACCGCCGACAATCCCTACAACCCGAACACCAACGCTGCCCGCGGGCTCGCCTATCTCGTCCGCGCGCTCGAAGCCGCAAACGGAGATGCCCGGCTCGCGCTGGCTGGCTACAACGGCGGCATCGGCGTCATCCAGCGCGGCGAATGGACCTGGTCCGCCCAGACGAAGCGTTACGTCCAATACGGTTTACCCATTTACCAGGATGCCGTCAACGGCGTCGAAACCAGCCATGCCTTGAATGAATGGTACATGAGATACGGAGCGAGCCTGTGCCGTCAGGCGCATCAACGCCTCGGCTTGCCTTAATCCCCACCTCCCCAACTAATCAATTACCGAAGCACCTTCAACCAGATCACGAACGTTGTACCCTGCCCCTCCTTCGATTCAACCTTAATCTGCCCGCCGTGATGCTCCACAATCCACTTCGCAATGGAGAGTCCCAGCCCGAAGCCGCCCGCCTTGGCGCGCGTGCGAGATTTTTCGGCGCGGTAGAACCGCTCGAAGATGTGCGGTAAATCCTCGGCGGGGATGCCCGGTCCGGTATCCCGGACGATGAGGCGGCACTGGTCTCCAAGCCGCGTCAGGCTGAGGAACACATCCCCGCCCGGCGGCGTGTATTGAATCGCGTTCGAGACCAAATTCAACAGCACTTGTTTCAAGCGGTCGCGGTCGCCGTTCACAACCGCCTGGTCAATTTCGTTCAGATGCACATGGACCTTGTTGCGCGCCAGCACGCGCATCTCGGTGAAGACCTCCGTCAGCAGCAGGTCGAGTTCCACAGGCGCAAAGTTGAGCGCGAGTTTGCCCGAATCCGCCTGCGCGAGCATGAGCAAACCGCCCACCAGGCGCGAGAGCCTGCCCGCTTCCTGGTCAATGCTGTTCAGGGATTCTTCGTCGGCTTCCTTGATGCGGCGCATCAAATCCACGTTGCCTTTGATGACCGTGAGCGGCGTGCGCAGTTCGTGACTCACATCCGCCAGGAAGCGCTGCTGCGAAGTAAACAGCGATTCGAGCCTTTCCAGGGTCTGGTTGATCGAAACCACCAGGTCGCCGATCTCATCCTTCGCCTGCTCCTGATGGGGAATACGGCGCGAGAGGTCGTCGGCGCGGTTGATTTGATCCACGGTCTCGGTGATCGCCTCCAACGGCGAGAGCGCGCGTCCCAGCACCACCCACGAGCCAAGCCCCGCCATCAGCACCGCAATGACAGCAATGACGACCATGATGGAAAGCAAACTGCCCTGCGTGGCATCCACTACCGCAAGGCTCGCCCCCACCTGCAAAATGCCGATCCGCCGCTCGCCCAACATCAGCGGGACGGTCAACACCCGCAGGTGCGCTCCGTTCAGATAGGAATCTTCATACATGGTCTTGCCGGAACTGTAACCAATCGGGTCGAGGGATGTGGTCAACGCGCCGATGCTTGGGGAAGCCGAAACCAAATTTCCATTCACATCCCACACCTGAACGTATGCGTTGGCGGTCATATCCAGTTGGGGGAGGCTGACCAACTGCAGTTCCCCCATCGAGTTGACGGTCGTCGCACGGAAGATCTCGCGCGCCACGCCGGCGAGCAGGGTATCCACCTGGTTGAGCAGAATAATGTTGACGAGGACGTACACCGCCGCGCCGAAGATGAGCAGGATGCCGCCGATAAACGTGGAGTAAAGCAGCGTAAGGCGCAGGCGTAAAGACATTTGACGATTGACGATTGAGAATTGACGATTCGGGAAGTTGATAACTTTTCCTGCCGATTACCAACCGTCAATTATCAAGCATACCCTACGGGTTTTCCCTCAGCACATACCCCACTCCGCGCACGGTATGGATCAGACGCGGCTCGTTCTCCGCTTCCAGTTTCTGCCGCAGGTAGCGGATGTACACTTCCAGCACGTTGCTCTCGCCGCCGAAATCATAGCCCCAAACGCGGTCGAAAATCACTTCGCGCGTGAGCACCTGCTTGGGGTGGCGCAGGAACAATTCGAGCAGTTCGTATTCCTTGGCGGTCAAAGCCACGGTGCGGCTGCCGCGCGTCGCCTGCCGCGAGCCGGTATCCAGCGAAAGGTCGGCAAACTTCAGGACGGGAATCCGCTCTGGCTGGGTGCGGCGCAGAAGCGCGCGCACACGCGCGAGCAATTCATCCAGGTTGAACGGCTTCACCATGTAGTCATCCGCTCCCGCGTCCAGACCCTGGATGCGGTCCTGCACCGTATCCTTCGCCGTCAACATCAGGATGGGAATCGAACCGCCCTGGCGCAGGCGATGACAAACTTCCAGCCCGTCCATGCCGGGGAGCATCCAATCCAAAATTACAAGGTCGGGAGTGTGGTCGCGCGCCGCAATCAAGCCCATGCGTCCGTCGGTGGCGGTATCCACCGTGTAGCCTTCATAAGCCAAGCCGCGCTGCAACAGTTTCAGAATTGCCTGGTCGTCTTCGATGATTAGGATTCGCTCGTTCATGGCATTGCTCCTTGGTAAAAATATACCATAAATTCCAAACGCCTATTTGCCTCTCAAAACATCCACAGCCGCGCGAAAGTCGTCGGGGTATTCCGCCTCGAACACGATCCTCTCATCCGTCTCAGGATGGGCAAACGCAAGGGAAAACGCATGGAGCGCCGGGCGGAGAATCACATCCGTCACCGGCGCGCTGTAGAGGATGTCGCCCAGCAGGGGATGTCCCATCGCGTAGGCGTGGACGCGAATCTGGTGGGTCCTCCCCGTCATGGGCTGCGCCTCGACCAACGCCGACGATTGGTAGCGTTCCAGAAGCCTGAATCTCGTCTCCGAGCGGACGCCGTTCCGGTCATCCACCATCGTGCGGTGTTTGTGGCCCACGTTCACCCGCAGCGGGAATTTCGCCGTCTTCTCCTCCCATTTCGGTACGCCGTTGACAAGCGCGTGATAGGTCTTTTCAACTTCATGCTTCTCGAATCGAATGTTCAATGCGCGGTGCGCCTCCGCCGTCAGCGCAAAGAGGACGATGCCGCTGGTGACTTTGTCAATGCGGTGTACCACCCAGATCCTGCCGAACCGCTCCTCCAGCATTTTGACAAGATACGGCGCATCCCTGTCCCAGCCTTCAGGCAGGACGGCTAAGCCCGCAGGTTTGTTGACAACGAGGACTGCCCGGTCGGCATGTATAATTTCCATATCGCTATTTTACTTGACAGATGCCCACCCTTTTTCTCATTTGCGGCTTGCCCGGCTCCGGTAAGACCACCCTCGCCAAAGAACTGGAAATCTCCGAAAAAGCGCTGCGCCTGTGCCCGGATGAATGGATTGCCGCAATTCTGGCAGACCCAAACGACATCCCCGAACTGGATAGACTGCGTTCTCCGGTCGAATCCGTCCAATGGGAGGTTGCCAAACGCTCCCTCTCGCTGGGGGTCAATGTGATTCTGGAATGGGGTTTTTGGTCGAAGCAGGAAAGAATCCGATACCGGGAAGAAGCAGGCGCGCTTGGGGCGGCGGTCAAGTTATATTATCTGGATGCCAGCCTGGATGAGCTTTGGAGCAGGTTAAACAGGCGCAATTCAAATCTTCCGAAGGGAACATTTCGTGTGACAAAGGAAAACCTCGAAGAATGGGCGGGGTCGTTCGAGCCGCCGGCGCCGGACGAATCGCCAAACGTAATCAAACTTGACACCCGTTCCAATGCGGCGTTATGATGTCTGCATGAATGAGCAAACCCCGCCTGTCGAATCGAACCCAAATCTCATAGACTCGCTCCTGCACCCGCTGGCGCAGCCCATCCGCAAGTTGTTGAGCCGCTCCGGCAGACAGGAATTGAATAAAATCCTGATTGACGATGAGGAAAACATCCTCGAAGCGCTGAAGGCGGGCGTGAAGGTCGAATCCGTGTATTTTGCCGGGGAGGACCGGCTTTCCGATACGACGATTCAAATTCTGCCCAAACACGTTGCCATCCATGAGGTGGCGAAGCGCACCACCAAGAAACTCTTCGAGAACGACAAAATCTCGCGCATCTTTGCGATTGCCCAAACGCCCAAGCCCATCGGTTTGGACGCGCTGAAGACCATCAAAAGGGACGTGGTCGTGCTGGAGGATTTAAGCATCTCCGGCAACATCGGCAACATTACCCGCACGTCGCTCGCGCTTGGCATCGGCGGGATCATCCTGCTGAACATGGATCCGGTTGATTTGTACGACCGCCGCCTCATCCGCGCAAGCCGGGGCTACCTCTTCACCATGCCGATGATCACCGCCTCCACCGCCGACTTTCTGGAGTACTGCCGGCAGAACAATGAAACCCTGCTTGTCACTGCCATGCACGCGGACAAGACCATTGACGACATCGCTTCCATCCCAAACCGCCTGTTGATCGCCTTCGGCAGCGAGAAGGAGGGATGTTCGCCCGAACTCGAAAATGCCGCCACGCTCAAGGCGCGCATCCCCATCAGCGGGCGGGTGGAATCGCTCAACGTCTCCGCTTCGGCGGGAATCACGCTTTACAGCCGGTCGAAATTCAATCAATCCACTGTATAGCAAATCGAAAGCCGGAGGCGAAAACCTCCGGCTTTTTTGATTCGGGAATGCTCTGTTGCAAACATTGGGTTATGCCGCTGCGGGGAGGCTGGAAGCCTGCGAAGTTTTCTTCAGTACAAGGAGATTGTTTCGGGCTTCGCCCTCGCAATGACATCTTTGCAGCCCGGCAATTCGGGAACATTTTTCCGGGTTTGACGTTTTACGAAAAGAAACGACCTACCGGAGAAAAAAATGAAAAAAACGACTTTCTTATTAATCACACTGTTGGCAACTCTGTTGTCCGCCTGTTCGGGCGGAGCAGCCTCCCCCGAAGGGGAATGGACTTTGGTTTCCTACGGCGATGCCGCCAATCCAACCCCTGCCCTGCCGGATGTGGAGACCTCCCTTTCCTTTGGCGCAGACGGTCAGTTCGGCGGCACGGTGGGATGCAACAGCTTCGGCGGCGGTTACACGGTCAACGGCGACGCGATCACGTTCGAGGGAATCGTATCCACGCTGATGTTCTGCGAAGGAATAGCCGACCAGGAGAGCGCCGTGCTCGGAATGCTTTCGGATAAGACGGTACGATTTTCCATCACGGGAAACCAGATGACATTGACCTCTGAAGACGGCGCCCTGGCGGTTGTGCTGGCACGAAAGTAGATAGCAGCCCCGCACCGCGACATTCATATCGAAAATAAAAACGGCGGGATTCTTCCCGCCGTACTTTTAACTGCTCGCGCCGCTGTACTGTTTCAAGCCTGCCTTCCAAACCCGGGAAGCCACGATGAAGCTGACGATGCTCACCAAAACGAAAATCAGAACCTGCGGCGCGCCCAACTCCCCGCGCAGGGCTTGCAGGGGAACCGTCGTTGCCACGGCAATCGGGATGATGAAGGTCACGATCACTCTCAACCAGACGGGGTAAACCGTGGCGGGATAGCGTCCCGCGTCGAGCAGGGCTTGCAGGATGGTCACGTTGTTGTCGAATTTGACAAACCAGAACGTGAGGGCGATGAGGACGATCCAAAGGCTGTAGATGATGATCATGCCTGTGATGGCAAGCAGGACAAAGGTCAGGATTTGAGGCGCGGAAGTTACTTCTTCCGCCATGTTGATTCCCACCGCGATCAACACAATGGCGAGGATCAAATCCCAGAATCTCCACACCGTGATGCGCGAGAACGTGACGAGGAACATGCTGTTGACCGGCTGGAGGATGGTGTAGTCCATCGAGCCGTCGCGGATGGATTGGTTGAACTTTTCGGTGTTGGGCCAGATGAGCGCGATCATCAGCGTGTTGACCAGGCGGAAGACGCCGAGCAGGGCGATCAATTCGCCCAACCCCCAGCCGCCGAGCGTTTCGGTGTTGTTGAAGATGATGCTGAGGCTGAGCAGTTCCCAGCCGAGCCACATCAGGTTGAGCAGGATGTTCACGACCGTATCGGCGCGATACGCCAGCGACATTTGAATGTTCATTTTGAGGAATGCGGAGAGCAGTTTGAGGGTTTGCATGTTACGCTCCCACAGCGGAATAACGCTTCACGCCTTCGCGCCACACCCAGTTGAAGAAAAGAATCGCAGCCGCCAGCCACACGCCAGCCATGACATAGCCCTGGATGATCTGCCCGGTGGAAAGTTTGCCAAGGATCAATTGGATGGGATAGTAAAGGAACAATTGAAACGGCAGGTATTGGGCGATATCCTGAATGACCTTCGGCATGAGCGGCAGGGGAACAAATTGACCGGAGAACAGCAGGATGACCGCAAAGTAAAACTCGTGGATGGAATACACGCGCGTCGTCCAGAAGGCGAGGGAGGTGATGGCGGCGGAGAGCAGGTAGCCGATGAGGAATCCCAGAATCATCGCCGGGATGGAAAGCAGGACGCCTGAAAGGGTTACGCCGCTGAAATCGGGTTTGAACAGGAAGAACAGGATGATCCAGATGGGAACCAACCCCATGATGGTGAGCATTTTGAAGGCAATGTTGTTGACCAGCGCACTGGTCAGCACGGGGTGAATGGGTTTGATGAGTTCGCCGGAAAGCGAGCCATCCTGGATTTTGTAGGCAAAGGTATGGATGATGATGTTGCTGGTAATCTGGTCGCAGATGAGCAGGACCATGTAGTAGGTGACGAAGTCGTTGGCGGTAAAACCGTTGACCTCGCCTTTGACGTTGGCGATGCTCGTCCACACGGCGAGGTAGATGATGGGGGAAACCAGCCAGTAAAGCAGGTACATGAGCAGGTTGGCGCGGTACTGCCACTGTTCCGCCCAGTTGACCTGCCAGAGGCGTTTGAATATCAGGAACATAAAAAACCTCCAATGTCATTGCGAGCGGGCGTTCACCAGGGAGCGAAGCAATCTTCTTATAACCAGAGGTTGCTTCGTCGGGAAGAATGCTCTCCTCGCAACGACATAACTACTGATTGAACGCCTGCTCGATGACATCCTCGATGGGCGGGTCGGCGATGGTGATGTCATGGATGGGCAGGTCCGCTAAAAGCCGGGAAGTGACGCGGGTCACGTCCTCCGCCTTGACCTGGATGTATTGCTTCTCCCAATCCTCCTCATTCTGGACGGGTTCGCCATACTTCGACAGGTCATACGAATTGGACTCCGCCAGCATCACGCCGATCAACTTGAAGGGCGCGATCTTCTTCGAGAGGTCGCTGATGCCGCCGTCGTATTTCAATTGACCGTGATGGATGATAATGATGCGCTCGCACAGAGCGGTCACATCCGCCATGTAGTGACTGGTCAGCAGAATGGTGGCGCCGGTGCGTTTGTTGTATTCGCGCAAAAACTCGCGGATGCGCGCCTGCCCGGTAATGTCGAGCCCGATGGTCGGCTCATCCAGAAACAGCACCTTCGGACGGTGCAGCAGACCGGCGGCGATCTCGCACTTCATGCGTTCGCCCAGCGACAAATTACGGACCGGCTTTTTCATCAGCGGCTCGAGCTCGAGCAGTTCGTCCAGTTCCTTGTAGGTCTTTTTGTATTCGTCGTCGGGAATGCGGTAGATGGCTTGATTGAGCAGAAACGAATCCGCGGCGGGAATATCCCACGAGAGGCGGTTGCGCTGTCCCATCACCAGCGTGATCGAGCGCAGGTATTCGGGCTTGAGATCCCAGGGCGTAAAGCCAAGCACATCCGCTTTGCCGCCGGTGGGATGCAGAAGCCCCGAAAGCATCTTGAGCGTGGTGGTCTTGCCCGCGCCGTTCGGACCAAGAAAGCCGACGATCTCGCCCTGCTCGATTTTGAAATCCACCTGCTGGACGGCTTTGACTTCCTTGTATTTGCGTTTGAAAAAACCACGGACTGCCGCGCCAAACCCACCTTCGCGTTCCGGCACTTTGTACGTCTTGCTCAGTTGTTGAACGTGGATCGTAGTAGACATAAAATCTCTCCTCAAGCGAGGAGAGATTTTACCATTAATAGAACATCAGTGCTAGTGTCAAATTACTTAACTCAAGTTGCCACCTTCCAATAGATTTTCTAGGTTCCCCGCCCAAAGCCCTCACCCCGCCCTCTCCCATCGGGAGAGGGGGAAGTCATATGTATTGGCGGATTTGGCTTGCTGAATCACGACTGCCCTCTCCCATCGGGAGAGGGGGAAGTCATCCCAGAAGATATAACCTTGTTTGGGGTGAGGAAAGCCTCTTGAAACTAAGGCAGCAACTCGGGTTACTTAACTTAAAGTGGAACGGCAAACGATGATTATATTCCGTCGAACAAATCGCGCCTGCGCTTGAATCCATCCTCCACCGGCGGATACGCGCGCATGAAATCTTCCTTTTCGCCGAACACTTTTGTGATGAAGCCCATCAAACCGCGCCGCATTCCAATTCCGCCTTGTGAGGCGTGTTGTGCGCTTGCCTTGTGCTTGATCTCCGTCACCGGGCGGATGTCCAGCCGTACATGCACGGGGAAGTCCACCTCCGCCAGTTCCTTCAAGTTGATGTCGCCGTTGCGCCCCCATTTTGTCGGGTCCTTGCCCAGCAGCGGCATGAGGCGCGTCATCGCCTTCAAGAACCAGCGCGGGAACACCTGAAAGTAAAGCGCCCGCGGCTTGAACGGCTCGCCTGCTTCCGGGTAAAAAGAAGGATTATCCGCATTCGCAAAGGCGAAAACCGTCGCCTTGTGAACGTGGATATGGTCGGGGTGCCTGTATCCGCCAATCGGGTCAAACGTGATGACCACATCGGGCTGGATGGCGCGGATGTGCTTCACGATTCTGCCCGCCACTTCTTCGATGGGATGTTGAATCTGCGCGTCGGGGTGATGGTTCGCTTCCATACCGGGCATGCCCGAATCGCGGTAGCCCAAAAAGATGACTTCCTTCAAACCGAGTTCCTTTGCGGCGCGCATCAATTCATCCGTGCGCATCTCGGCGACATCCTTGTATCCTTTCAAATGCTCTTCATCCGCCGAGCCGGCTTCGCCGCGCGTCGCGCAGACGTAATAGGTTTCATAGCCTTTTTGAGCGTACAACGCCAGCGTCCCGCCCAAGCCAAACGACTCGTCGTCGGGATGCGCCAACACTGCCAGAATCTTCTTCGTCATGGATACCTCTTTAACAAGACTTTTCCTCATAGATGATGAAACAGTTCCCAAGTTTACCCCAGTGTGTTACAATCCCGCCCGTCGAAAAGGAGCACCAAGCAATGGCAGGCACTCTGTAGTTACCCGTCTTTTCAGGGCATCACCCGCTGACGTTTCGATTCAGCCGAGGGCTTGCCCTCGGTTTTCGTTTTTAACTACAGGAGTTACCATGCTTAGTGTTCACAATCTTTCCAAAAGTTTCGGCATCCAGCCCGTTTTACAAAACATCAACTTCAACATCGGCGCAGGCGAACGCATCGGTCTGATCGGCGCGAACGGCTGCGGCAAGACCACCCTCATGCGCATCCTCGCCGGTCTCGAACATCCTGACTCTGGGAATGTCGCTTCGACGCGCCCGAATCTCAGGATAGGATATCTTGCCCAAGGGATGGATTTCCCGCCCGAGCAGACGCTTCATTCCGCGCTTGGAGTTGATTCATCCACCCAAGCCGATCCTGCGCTGGAAGTGGAGTCCCTCGCCCACGCCCTGTCCCAACACCCAAACGACCCCGCCCTTCAAGCCAAATACGATAATGCGCTCGCCCGGCTTTCGACGTTTGACCTTCGACCCGAATCCATCCTCGCCCCGCTCGGTCTCGCGGGCATCCCCGCCGACACCCCCATCGCCCACCTCAGCGGCGGACAAAAGACGCGCCTGATGCTCGCCAAAGTCCTGCTCGAAGACCCGCATCTGCTGCTGTTGGACGAACCCACCAACCATCTCGATATCGAAATGCTCGAATGGCTGGAAGGCTGGCTAAGCCGCTTCAAAGGCGCAGCGTTGATCGTCTCGCATGACCGCACGTTTTTGGATAACACCGTGACGGCGATCCTTGAATTGGATTCATCTACGCACACCGTCAAAACCTACGACGGCAACTACAGCGATTATCTCGAACAAAAACTGCTCGAATACGAGAAGCAGGCGCAGGCGTATCAAGACCAGCAGGATGAACTCGCGCAACTGCGCCGCGCCGCGAGTCACATCCGTAGTTTGACGATCATGAAGAAAGGCGGCAAAGCCGACAGCGGCGACACCTTCGCCAAAGGCTTTTTCGGCAACCGCGCCACCAAACGAGTGGCGGGGCGCGCAAAACATATCGAAGCCCGCATCGAGCATATCCTCACGGAAGAGAAAATCGAAAAGCCGCGCAGCTCTTGGAAACTCAAACTGGACTTCGCCGCGCCTGATCATCAATCGAAGGACGTGCTGGTCACGGATTCGCTCTCAATTGGCTACGCGCATAATAATCCCCTGCTGACGGACATCAACCTGTTCATCCGCGCAGGTCAGCGCGTGGTGTTGACGGGTGCGAACGGCTCCGGCAAGACGACTTTCCTTCGCACCATCGTCGGCAGGATTCCCCCGCTGGCAGGTTCGTTCCGTCTCGGCGGCGCGACCAAACTCGGCTACATGGCGCAGGAGCAGGAATTGCTTGATCCCGCTCTCAATGCAGTGCAAATCATCCAACGTGTATCAGCCGTCAACGAGACCGCGACGCGCAACTTCCTGCATTATTTCCTCTTCAAAGGCGACGCGGCGCTGCGTCCCGCAGGCGAATTGTCCTTTGGCGAACGCGCCCGATTGCAATTGGCGTTGCTCGTCGCGCAGGGCTGCACCTTCCTGGTTTTGGACGAACCCATCAACCACCTCGACATCCCTTCGCGCGAACGGTTCGAGGAGGCGCTGGAAAATTTCAACGGGACGGTTCTCGCCGTCGTCCACGACCGCAGGTTTATCGAACGCTTCGCCACCGATGTGTGGATTGCGAAGGATGGAAAAATTTATAAATAGGAGATTTCAAAATGATCACATACCGGCCTTACGAAGATAAAGACTGGCAAGCCATTTGCCAAATTCACGACCGGGCGCGTCCCGACGAACTCAAAGGCTCCTGCGACCCGCGCGGATTCATTCCCATTGAGCAGGATAAGGAAGTGGAGGATTTGAAACGCAGTAAAAAGTTCGTCGCCTGCGACGGCGAGAGCGTGGTCGGATTCGTCGGGGTGGACGAGGATTACCTCGCCTGGCTCTACGTGGATCCGTCATACTACGGCAAAGGCATTGGGCGCGAACTTCTCCGCATCGGGATTCGCGAGATCGGCGCAGGCGCATGGACCATCGTCCTCGATGGAAATAAAGCCGCCATCAAACTTTATGAAAGCGAAGGTTTTCAGGAAATCGGCCGCTTCAACGGCGAGAACAATGGCTATCCGGTCACCTGTGTCAAGATGAAACGCGCTGAATGAGAAGGGTATAATCCGGCAAACCTTTATTAGACTTCTTGCAAAAGTCACTTTTTTACCTTGCTCAAGGCGGCGTCCCCGCCGCCGGGGATTGCGGCGGGAGCGCTTATGCAAGAGGTCTATTGAACTCAAAGGATGCGCATGAACATTGGAA